>CAXBKC010000468.1:0-3273 GCA_963975615.1 uncultured Oleiphilus sp. | reverse complement strand
AAAATCAAACCCTATCTATCCCTAGGGTAGAGGAATGAGTGAATCCAAATGAGCGAAGACAAGCAAGCTTTAGAGACTGAACAAAAGAAACAGGAGCTAAAGCGACGGCCAATAAGAAGTTTTGTGGTACGAAGTGGCAGAATGACACTTGGACAGCAAAAAGGTTGGCAGGAAGGTTGGCCTAAAATGGGTTTAGAATTAGGTCAAGCAGGAGTGGATATTCGAGATACCTTTGATAAACAACAAGAGCTTATTGTTGAAATTGGTTTTGGTATGGGTAGCTCATTATCTGAGATGGCAGCCGCCGCGCCTGAGCTTAATTTTTTAGGTATTGAGGTTCATCGGCCGGGTGTCGGAGCTTTAGTAGCACTAGCGCTCGAGCAGAATGTAGGAAACTTAAAAGTATTTTGTGAAGATGCAAATGAAGTCTTTAAAGAGCATATTGCAGAAAACTCTATTCATCGCCTGCAATTATACTTCCCCGATCCATGGCATAAGATACGCCATAATAAAAGGCGTCTAGTCCAGCCTGAATTTGTGCAATCTATTCGGCCAAAACTCGAAATCGGTGGTGTCTTTCATATGGCAACAGACTGGGAGCCCTATGCAAAGCACATGATGAAAGTGATGGAAGCAGCAACGGGTTTCAGAAACGTTTCTGGCGAGAATAATTATGCTCAGCACCCGGAATATCGACCTTACACAAAGTTTGAAAAGCGCGGTCAGGATCTTGGTCATGGTGTCTGGGATTTGTTGTTTGAGCGGGTTTCTTGATTAATACACTATACAAATCAATAACTAAGACCATCTATTAGGAAAGGATCGTTTAATGCACTCTAACTGGCTGGATATTGCAGAACCAGAATCAAGAGTTAGTCTAATAAAAGAGATTAACGCTTGTGAGTTGTTAGGCGAAACGCCTGATAATAAAAGCATTTACTTGCTGCGCCCCAAAGCTGAACTGGGCCATACAGTGCTATTGAAAGAAATTGGGCGCTTGCGTGAGGAAGCATTTCGGTTAGTGGGCGAAGGCACAGGCTTAGATCGTGATATGGATAGTTACGATTTATACTATATGCATATCGTCCTATGGGATGGCTTAGACCAGCAAATAGTTGGAGCATATCGACTTTGTTCTACCGAATATTTTTATACTGACCCTTCTAAACCAATTTACACTGCAAGCTTATTTAACTATTTATCCAGTGCTGAACCTATTCTTAAATCTGGTTTAGAGCTTGGCCGTAGTTTTGTTCAAGAAAAATATTGGGGCTCGCGTAGTCTAGATTATTTATAGTCTGGTATTGCGGCCTTTCTAATGCAACATCCTGAATATCGCTATTTGTTAGGGGCTGTCAGTATCAGTAATGATATGTCGCTGCACGCAAAGGAAATATTAGTCGGTTTTTATCAAAAGTATTATGGTTGTCCAAATGATGCTGGCGGAAATAGGCGTGTGGAATGCGAAAATCCATTTAGTATGAGTGTGAAAGGTCAGGCGCACTTTGATGAGTTATTTAAAGACTTGGATCATAAACAAGGCTTTATTATTCTGAAAAAACAACTTCGCTACCTTGGTTACGCCATTCCCGTTCTCTACAAGCAATATGCAGAGTTAACTGAGAAAGGTGGTACAGAGTTTCTCGGGTTTAATATTGATCCAATGTTCAGTGACTGTATAGATGGTTTGGTTGTGGTCGATATTACCAAAATAACACCACTAAAAAGAAAGCGATATGGTTTGCAAGACCATTGCCTTTAATATTTATCGGCGGGTTATTTGATTACTCGTGTTGGGCTAATTTTTCCTTGGCAAGTACATATACTTCACTCTTAGGCTGAGCTAAAAACATGGCTCTTTTTAGCATATTTACTTCTTGCGCTTTTACGCCTAAGCCTTCATATACTTCTGCATACAGTAAAAAAACCTGAGCATCTTTTGGTGCGATTCGTAAGGCGTGTTCTAGATGATGCTGGGCGCGTAACCATTGCTGCATGCTAACTGCTTTTTTGGCCGAATCGAGCACAGAGGCTAAAACATCAGTTGGGGATTGCTGGTTTTTAGTCGGTAGGTTTATGGTTTCAGTATTTGTAGTTTGGCTGTTTTGTTGGCTAGATTTATCGATTTGTTGTTTATCATCATCAACGACGAGCGTTTGTTTTGTCGCTGCTTGATTGGTTTTTGCGGGAATTATCGGGCTGTCTGGGCTACGATTATTTTGCTTTTGCGAGCCCAAATGACTGCAAGCGTTGAGAGTTAAGACCGCTAAAATAACTATAAAAATTCGACTGCTTTTGTATTGAGTTAGAACCATGACTTAAGCCATCCTTTAAGGCTTGAATAGCCTCTTTCACAACGTTGATAAGGTAATCGGGATACGTCACCCCAAATGGGTAATTGAAGCGAACCATTACATTGTTCTGTCGTTCGCTTACCTGTCTGGGAATCAAACCAATAATATTTAACTTGTTCGGGTTGAACCATGGCAACGGAAGATTGAGGGATTGTGCGCATAAATTCAGTCCATACTTTTAATGCCCCACTACTACCGGTGAATGCTGTGGGCGTGTTGTCGTCATTTCCTACCCAAACCACACTTAAGTAATCACCAGAAAAGCCAGCAAACCAGCTGTCACGGTTATCATTAGTGGTACCCGTTTTTCCAGCAAGATCAAGCTCGGAAGGTAATGCAGAGTAGGCAGAACGTCCTGTTCCCGAGCGCATAACTCGTTGTAAAGCATGTTGTAATAGGTAAACAGATTCAGGTGAAAATACTTGTTCTACCTGGAAAGGGTAGCGAGAAACTACTTCGCCCTGAGCTGTTGTCACTTCTCTAATCGCTCTTATTGGCATGTTAAATCCTTGGCTAGCAAAGGTTAAATACATTTGGCTAACCTCCATTGGGCTCATAGATTGTGAACCCAAAAATAAAGAAGGATAGGGGGTTAAGTTGCCCTTTATGCCTAATTTTCTCAGTGTGTTATGAACCGCAGGAATACCCAATTCAATACCTAATCTTGCAGACGCTAAATTGTATGAATTCATAAGTGAGGTGGTGAGAAGGACTTGACCATGTTCCTTCTTATCAAAATTTTGAGGTTGCCATTCTTGGCCGTCTTCAAACTCAAGCTTGAAGGCTTGATCATCTAACAGAGTGCTTAAGTTATATTTTTGTGGTTGCTCAAGCGCGGTTAAATAGATTGCAGGTTTAATTAATGAGCCAATAGGGCGCCGAGCATCCAAAGCACGATTAAAACCCTGATATTGAGCTT
>CAXBKC010000467.1:0-3282 GCA_963975615.1 uncultured Oleiphilus sp. | reverse complement strand
CTCTATCACGCAAGGAGTTTTATTTATATCTTTTGGGTTGCTTACACTTAGCGTAAGTATTTTTAGTTTTACTAAAGGGCAAAGAGATGAGAGAACTTAATCTTTATGAAATGGAGCTTGTTGGTGGTGGAGCTGATAGTGCTTCAGAAGCAGCAGCTACTGGTGTCGGTGGTTTAGCGGGTGGGAAGATTGGTGGGGCTATAGGAGGGGCGGCTGGATCAAGAGCAGGAGGTGTGGCTGGTAGTCGTTTCGGGCCTCCTGGTGTTATTGCAGGAACCGTGATAGGTCAAAGAGTAGGCGAATTCATGGGCACTGGCATCGGTGCAGGTCTCGGGGGATATGCTATGTCAAAAGCTTTTGACTCTGATGGAACCGATTATTGTGGAGACGGCACTGACTATTAAAATATTGGTATTTTATAGATATTAAGTGTTTTTTTATTCATTACTTATAATGTTTCCATGGCGATAGATGTTTTATCGCCATGAGTTGGGTGGGTTTTTTAGATTAGATAAAGTAATGAAAATAACTTTAGAATTTTTATGCTGAGCTTGTTTTGGTTTTATAATTATACGCTGATTATAGTTGAGTCTTCTATAATTTCGCATGATTTTATAAGCGTTTTTAGAGGGGTGGAGGTGATGGCGAGACATTTTTTAGGACTGATTTTTCTCCTTGGTATGCCTGCAAGAAATGCGTTAGGTGTGTTTTAAATTATAATATTTTACTCAACAGAAAGTGAGGAATGTTGAATGAAAATTGACTTCTGTTTTAACAAGGAGGATTTTTTTAATGAATATTTGTATAAAAATCCATGCTTATTTAAAAGAGCAATAAACGATATTGATCTCACTTGGAGTGATGTCAACGAAATATATGAGAGAGCGGATGCATCAGATAGAACGTTTAAATTAATGAATGGGTATGAGGTTCCAAAAAAGGAATATTTAGAATCATATATGAATGTAGGTAGATTGGAAACTCGTTATATAAAGCCTGTGATCTACGATTACATGAGAAAAGGTGCTACTCTCGTTTATAATAGGATTCAAAACGAACCTAAGATAGGTGAATTGGTGTATCAGATTGCAAATTATGCAGGTGCACAGACGATTACTAGTGGTTACGCTGCTTTTAGCTCAAAGTCATCCTATAAAAGTCATTGGGACACAAGGGATGTTTTTGCAGTACAGCTTCTTGGTAGAAAGCGCTGGATACTAAAGGCTCCTAGTTTCGATCTTCCTTTGTATATGCACCAAGCAAAAGATATGCCTTACATCGATGAGCCCGAAGAAGTCTATATGGATATAGTCATTGAACCAGGTGATATATTATATATACCAAGGGGATGGTGGCATAATCCCATCCCTGTAGGAGAGGAAACTTTTCATCTAGCTGTGGGTACATTTGCGCCAACTGGGTTTGATTTTTTAAAGTGGTTAATGAATTGCATGCCAGAAATAGAAGCCTGTCGCAAAAATTTTCATAATTACGAGAATGATAAAGAAAATCTAATTGCTATTAAAAATTCAATTAGTGATTTCCTAGATGATAAGAGTATTTATGAAAGCTTTATGTGTGACTATTTAGGCCAACAAAGAGTTGATTCTAAACTTTCGCTGGATGTGTTCGGAAATAATGAAGTCGGAGTTCTAAGTGAATCACAAAAAATAAAAGTTAACGCAAATACATTGCCCTTTTTCTCTGAAGGCTTTGTAGTGATTAATGGAAATAAAGTTAATATTGATAGTGTAAGTGGTAATCTTATTAAAAGCGTTTTTGATAAAGGTTTGTGCACAGTTGGTGACGTTGTGGAAAAATTTGACGGAAACTCTAAAAGTAAGATAAATACTTTGCTCTTTGAGCTTGGTATAAATGACGTTATCGAACTTGTTGATTGATGTTTTAAAGTAGAGGCTGGTTTTTTAGCTAGCCTTTTAATATGAATTATCTATTATTTGTTTTGAATGAAATTAATACTCCAGTCTGAGAGCCAAGAGTGTAGTTTGGCTTGTCTTGCAATGATTTCTAGCTATCATGGCTTGCACCATGATCTTATAAGCCTGAGGAGAAGGTTCTCCATCTCTCTTAAAGGCGCAAATCTTTCGCAATTAATTAAGTATTCACATGATTTGAATTTCTCTTCCCGTTCTTTGAGACTGGATCTTGGCGAAATTAAAAATTTAAGATGTCCTTGTATTTTACATTGGGACATGAATCACTTTGTAGTTCTCAAGAAAGTCGTTAACAATGTGCTGCATTTACTGGATCCTGCTGTGGGGGCTCGTAAGGTTACCGTCGATGATGCATCCCCACACTTTACAGGTGTAGCTTTAGAGTTAGTCCCAAACGCTGGCTTTGTTCCAGCAAAGTTAAAGCCTAAAATTCGGCTACGAGATTTAGTTGGTAGAGCTGTAGGTTTCAAACGAGCACTAATCAATATTTTTGCTATTGCAGTTACGATTGAAATAGTTTCTTTATTAAGTCCTCAAGTTACTCAGTGGGTAGTGGATGGGGCTTTAGTGTCAGCTGACTATGATCTACTGTTGTTGGCTGTTTTAGGTGGCGGGCTGCTTTTAATAATTGATTTTTTTCTTAAAATGGCTCGTGGATGGATGGGCCTACGCTTAAATCAGCAGCTGTCTTTACAATGGTCTTCTAACTTGATGCGGCATCTAGTAACTTTACCTTGGCCTTTCTTTGAACGGCGGCATTTGGGGGATATTACATCAAGATTTCAGTCTCTTTCAGCTATTCGTCAAGTTTTTGCGAATGGTGCTATCATGATCGTTTTAGATGGGTTAGTGGCAATGATTACTTTTGGTATGATGTTGTTATATAGCCATTTTTTAACGATGATTGTGGTGGTGGCGCTTGCTTTATACATGGTTTTGAGAGTCGCATTTTATCAACCATTGCGTAATGCTTCAGAGGAAAGAATTATCTTATCGTCAAGAGAGAATGCCTATTTTCTTGAAACTTTAAGAGCAATAGTTCCTTTGAAATTATTTAATCACTCATCTATACGATTGTCCAATTGGCAAAATATGATGGCTGATGTACAGAATAGAGATGTTACTACTCAAAAAATTCTTTTGGCATTTGCAAGTCTAAATACATTGATATTTGGTTTGGAAAGTATGTTTTTACTTTACTGGGGTGGCGTTTCAGTATTGGAGGGATCGCTTTCGCTCGGTATGCTACTAGCTTTCATTGCCTATAAGAGTCAATTCACCACGCGTGCCAGTCAGTTGATTGATATGGGATTGGAAATAAAGATGC
>CAXBKC010000466.1:0-3289 GCA_963975615.1 uncultured Oleiphilus sp. | reverse complement strand
TATAATAACGTAAACATCTCATCGTTCGAGTGGTATTTTTTATTTGTTTGTAGTGTTCAATGGCTTCATCATAGTTCTTTTCTTGGTCAGCTATACGTCCAAGATAAAAATGTGTTTCATTGGCGTGCAGGCCGACATCGAGTAGTTCTTGAAAGAGCTTTTTCGCTTCGTCAGTTTTATGGTTTTCTAGCTTTACTAAGCCTAAAGAAAGCTTGAGGCTAGGTGCTTGCGGGTATTGGTCAACGAGTGATTGAAATACATCTTCAGCTTTATCTAATTGTTTATTCTCAACGAGCATGCTGGCATACAGTCTACCTAAGTTATGGTCACTCGGAAATTTGTCAAACGCGTTGGATGCATATTTAATTGCTTCCTTTAGTTTGCCTTGATCGTAAAGCAGATTGGTTTTTAATACGCTTGCGCCAGAAAAGTTTGGGGCTAGGGTGAATACTGGTTCTAGAGTAGTGAGGGCTTCATCGTATTCTTTCAGCTGTTTATGTAAAAAGGCAATGCTGTACGGGAGCAAGAAGTGCTTAGGGTAGCTTGCATATAATTTTTTAAATAACGCTATAATTTCACGTTTCTCATCTTCTGGCAGACCTTGTGAGCCAAGGGCTAGAGTATCTAAACGTGGGTTACCCTCAAGATTTAATATTTTCTCAAGCTCTTCAACAGAGGCTTGATAATCTTTACTGTAAAAATACTGAAAGGCTAAAAGTTGGTGGGCGGCGATGTTATCAGGTTCTATTTCTGACCAAAGAAGTGCCATTTCTTTAATTGCTTCAATATCTTTGATGTATTGAGCTGCATTTATGGCACGCTTAATTATTTCTGGATCGCGGGTCATATGTGCTTGTTGAATGTAATTTAGTAGGGTGATGTTAAATTGATTTCTTTGAGCGGCAACTTCGGCGACCATTAGATCAAATAATGTATCTTTTTCTAGATCAAAGTCTTTGAGTTTAGGTTTTACTAAGTCGGCGGTAGCACCTGAGATCTGTTTTTGCGTTTGTGAGTCATTTTGGTTTGTATTAAATCCAAAACCCGTAGAGCAAGCGGTTAAATAAACAAAGGCTGAAATAATAGATAGGCGTTTTATAAGCTTCAAGCTGGAATCTCTTTATTGATTTTGGATCAAAGATGGTGTTTGGGGTGTTTGTTAATAACTTGAGTTTATCATGACATAAGTTGGATGAGTGTCAATAATGAGTCAAATCAATTTACGCGTGCTTAGAGTGAAGTCTCATTGGCTTTATCCCTCTTCTATTTGTAGAATAGCGTCTTTCCATGAGAAATGCTGGTAAACATGTCTTTTTTGGCGTTTGGTATAAACCATAAAACAGCCCCTGTAAGTGTAAGAGAGCAGGTCGCTTTTGATCTACAGCGTTTAAGTGAAGCACTCGTTTCAGTCCAAGGCGTCAGTGGCGTGCTTGAATCAGTGATTGTGTCCACTTGCAACCGTACAGAAATATATTGTGCCGGAACTGAAGATATGTCTTTTCCCGCATTGTTGTCTTGGTTGTCTGACTATCATCATGTTGAATTAGGTAGTCTCACTTCATGCTGTTTTAGTTATGATGATGATGACGCCATTCGGCATCTTATGCGTGTGGCTTCTGGCTTGGACTCTCTCATCTTAGGAGAGCCGCAGATTCTAGGCCAATTAAAATCTGCTTATAGTAGCGCTGTAGATGCTGGTACGGTTAGAAACCAACTAAGTTGTCTATTTGATCATTGCTTTTCTGTTGCCAAGCGAGTGCGAACAGAAACAGCAATTGGTGAAAATCCTGTTTCTGTTGCCGCTGCTGCTGTAAATATGGCTCGTCAGCTATTTTCTGATTTTTCTGATAATGTAGCTTTGCTAATAGGTGCAGGGAAAACAACAGAGTTAGTGGCTAGGCATTTAAATCAGGGCGGCATCAAAAAAATTATTATAGCGAATAGGACGCTTTCCAGAGCGCAAGAATTGTCCGATCTGGTTGGTGGTGAAGCGGCTTTAATTGGTGATATTCCGGATTTGTTAGAACAGGTAGATATCGTTATTGCATCGACAGCAAGTACCTTACCTCTATTGGGTAAGGGGGCTGTCGAACGAGCCTTGAAAAAACGAAAACATAGACCCTTTTTTATGGTAGATATTGCTGTACCTAGAGATATTGAGCCACAAGTTGGTGATCTCGCCGATGTATATTTATATACGGTAGATGATTTGAGAGGCGTGATTGATGAGAGCCTTAAATCGAGGGAGGGTGCCGCTCTAGAGGCAGAAGAGTATATCCGCCAAGGCTGTGAAACTTTTTTAAGTCGTCAGAGAGTTTCAGGTGTTGGGGATGCTTTAAAGAGCTTTCGGTCTCATGCTGAAAGCCTGCAACAGCAAGAGTTAGTAAAAAGCTTGAATGCGCTAAAAAATGGCGCCAGTCCCGATGTGGTATTGGCACAATTAGCAAGAAGCTTAACAAATAAATTAATTCATGAGCCTACTGTTCAAGTTCGTCGTGCTGCCGAAGAAGGCAGTAATCAAAAAGCAGAGTGGTTATTAGATTTATTTGGTATTAGTTCTTCAGAGTAAGGGTAGTAGTTTAAATTGAGTTTGAATCTCTTTAGCTTTATCTCGGTTCATCAAAATTTTCATATCAAATAAATTATATCTCTACGTAACAAATAGCTAAAAAATAATTCATAGATTTTGGAGAAAATAATAATGACGGATATCGACATTACTCACTTACAAGGTTGGGTAGGAAAACAAGAATCAAAAGAAGATGATATAGGGCTGTTTCCTGCACAAGCACTTGCGGCTGCTTTAAACAATGACCATGTTCCCCAAAAAGGTGACGAACTTCCTCCTTTTTGGGAGTGGTTGTATTTCCTGCCAACTCCAAGGGGAGATGCGACTGGGCTTGACGGGCACCCAGATAAAGGGGGGTTTTTACCTCCCGTTCCATTACCAAGGAGAATGTGGGCTGCAGGCGATGTTGAATGCCATCAGTCGTTAATTATTGGTCAAGCTGCTACGCGACTCTCTACGATTGAGTCTGTGGAACTTAAAGAGGGTAGTACTGGCACATTGGTCTTTGTAAATGTTCGTCATGAAATTACCCAGAATGATGTTTTATGTGTTTCTCAAGTTCAAAATATTGTCTATAGAGAGCAGCCAACTGAAAAAGCTGAGTTACCGCCGGGCAAATCTGCTCCTGCAGATTTAGATTTTATGCAGCTTGTTAAGCCAGACCCCGTGCTTCTTTTTAGATATTCAGCTTTAACATACAATGGTCATCGCATCCATTAC
>CAXBKC010000465.1:0-3296 GCA_963975615.1 uncultured Oleiphilus sp. | reverse complement strand
TAATTTTGTCTCTATTTCGTTCATAAAAGAATGCTATAACTATTTAAAATTTGTGAATTTATAAGAAATAAAAGTAATGTTCTACGGTTTCTTAGCCATTAATAAGATAAGAAACGATAAAGCATTTTGATAACTAAAGATTCTAGCCTATTCTATATGTAAGCAACGCAATTAAATCGCAATAACATTTGCAAAAAATTAGTCTAAAAAGAAGTTTAAAAAACTATGCGCGTATTAGAAAATATTACTTATGATGAACTACAAGATAATGATTATGCCACATTTACCAAGACTTTAAGCGAAGAGTCTCTTATTTTATTTGCGGCTGCATCTGAGCACATTACGCTATCCGGCTTAGATCCAGAGACAATTAAAAATTCGGTTTATCGTGATGATATTGGCTATGGCATGTGGGCTAGCTCACTAATATCAAATGCATTTTCTAAAGTTATGCCTGGACCAGGCAGCATTTATTTAGAGCAGGATTTAAAGTTCAGTCTGCCTGTTCAACTTGGTGACGCTCTTACGGTAAAGCTGACGGTTAAAGAAAAACTAGCGAATCATCGTGTTATCTTTATTTGTGAGGTTCAAAACCAAGAAGGTGAACATGTGGTAGGTGGTGAAGCTATCGTTATCGCGCCTTCAGAAAAAATATCACTTGAACAAGAAACTCTGCCTAAAGTTAGTATTAACACCCATAAAGATGAATGATACTTTTCTGGCCTTAGATGCTCTACTTACGAGATACACAAATCTTTTTACTGAAACAGAAGAAGCCCTACCCTATGCGGAGTTTGACTCTACTTGGCCTTCTGAGTGCGTCGTAAATAAAGGGAGCCTGCCTAATTCATATTTCTGGAAGCCCAAAGTCCGAGAAGATAACTCTTTCTTTACTGAGCTTGAGGCTGCCTTAGAATTCAAGTTTCATCGAGACATATCTACCTTCTATGGCAGTTTCTGGTCTAACGGAATCTGTGTTGAGCGTGATGATATCAATTTCAGCTTAATTCAAAACTGGAACGATGAAGACGAGAAACAACTAAAAGAGAATATGCTTGGGCATGTTTTTGCAAAGTTAAAATCAAAGCTTCCCGTCACCTTTTTTATCGGTTGCACGTTTGGCGACGAGATTATATCCCTAGATCATGAATCGGGGAATATAGTCCTAGAAAGGCCAGGATTTAAAGCACACAAAGTATTATCGAGCGACCTAACTAGATTTTTAATTAGCTTGCAACCTACTAAAGATATATATAATCCTTAACCAAGCTACTCTAGCTTGTATTCATATGAATTTATTGGGCTTTAGCTATCATACTAGCTATTACTATTCAATTTTTCAGGAACTATCAACAAGCTGCTACTTAATGTAATGTCTATAAGCACAGTAATTACCTTAACCAAGAATATAACTATGTTTAAATGAGAGGCACTCATGTCCGAACAGGAAAAACTTAAAAGCAACAAACATAAGCAATTTAGCTTAGGTATGCTTGTTCTTATGGCAAGCTGGGTTATCCTTTCTTTACTATTTTCGAACTCAAGTCTTCCGAGCTTATCTCCTGATGAATCTGATGATATATACTCTTTACCTAACTTTTCTGCTTACACCGACACACAGAAAAAAAAACAAGCCTTCTTTGATTTTCTTTTCCCAATTGCTGTGAATGAGAATTTATTCTTAATGCAAATCCGTACGCAACTTAATGATCTAGGACAAAAAAATAACCTTGAAGCATTAACCACTGACGAATTAGAATGGTTAAGTCAATTACGGTCAGATTACTTGATTGAATCAGACGACACCGAGGTGGTTATTCAGTCACTTCTGAAGCGAATCGATATCATTCCACCATCACTTATATTAGCGCAAGCTGCAATAGAATCGGGATGGGGAACTAGTCGTTTTGCAAGAAAAGCGAATAATTTATTTGGCCACTGGTGCTTTTCCGAAGGGTGTGGGCTTATTCCTAAAGCCCGCTCTGACGGTAAGGCTCATGAAGTTGCTAAGTTTGACAGCGTCAATGAATCTATACGCTCTTACCTGAAAAACCTTAACTCATTCCATAGATATGAGCATTTCAGAACACTTAGAAGTCAATCAAGCATAAAGGAAACAGGAAAAGGTGTGCTAAAACTGGTGCCAGGCCTTTTGGCGTATTCTGAACAAGGAAATCTGTATATTAGAAAAGTCACTCGGATGATTAAGCAAAATAATTTACAGCGGTTTGATAGTATTTTTATTGAACAATTAAATAAAATTTGAGCTTTTAAGTACTAAGAAGTACTCATCTTGTTATGTAGCTCTCAACCCGACACGTCAAAACAGTCTAAAATAAGATATTAGATTACTCATTAACACCAAATACATACATTGATCTTTGGGATGATTAGACCATCCCAAAGAAAAGGTGCGGATAACAAATGAAGGGATATAGATTTAGAATGCCACCTAAAAACAACCCACTAATAGTCATAATATGTTTAGCCTTGGTTAGCTTCCAATCTTATTCTGCAGAGCCTGTTCCTGAAAGAGTAAATAAACTTACCATTGGTGCTGGCTTTACCCATAACTCAATGCCCCACACAGCAATTGGTAGTGATACCTCAGCCGTACCTTTCTTTGAAATTCAGCTTGGTCCTTTCTTTGCTTACAATAAAAATGATGAACCTGTCATTGGTCTTGAGCTGTTTAGACATAAGCGTGTCATGCTTGCTCTTGCTAGTATCTACGGTAGCCACTCCTTAGATGTTTCTGATGCAAGTAAAGATAAAGAATGGGTCTACCTTGGGATTGAAGATAGAGACAAAGCGACTGAAGTAGCTTTAATTTTCCACTTTTATTCAAAAGTAGGTTTAGTAGACATTACGGTTGCTCGCGATGTAAGCGACACTTACGACGATTTCAGGTCATCAATTAGTTGGTCACGCCCCTTCCCCGAAACAGGAAACTGGACGATTACCCCTAGAATGTATGGCCGTTATTATAGCGAAGGCTTTAACAACTATTACTATGGCGTATCAGAACAAGCAATGGTTAGTGCTGAACAAACTTTTAATACTGAAGGAATTATAATCGGTGGAATTCCCGTAAATAACTTTGATGACTATAGATTCGATTACCGACCACCTTACGAAGCAGGAAATGGCGGTCAATTTGGTTTTGATCTAAATATCGAATATAACTTTACCGAACAGTTTAAAGCTTTAGGTTACATAGGAATGGAGCAACTTGGTGGGCAGGTAACTAGCAGCGTTCTCGTTGAAGATTCTGACATTTGGAAAGCAAGCTTAGG
>CAXBKC010000464.1:0-3299 GCA_963975615.1 uncultured Oleiphilus sp. | reverse complement strand
TGGATTCTTTGGATTCTTTGGATTCTTTGGATTCTTTGGATTCTTTGGATTCTTTGGATTCTTTATTCAGTTTAAGCGCCTCTGGTTCTGACAGCGTCAACTCTTCTTCATTTTTCTTTGCTAACTCCACATCTTTTTCTATCCGTCTTTCCTCTATATCATATCGAGGTTCAATATCTTCCAATTCATGATATGAACATGCAGATAAGCTCATCACCATTACAAGCGCTACACTCATCGACCTTAGTGTCAGTATTTTTATCATATTTGAGGAACTCGACAAACTTATCATCAAAATCATGTTTACTCCCTACTCTAGCCTAGAGATAATCCTAGCAGAAGCATAACAAGAATAATCAAAAGGTATTAGCATGACTGCTGAAGCAACATCGAACTTTTCTTCTAATCCAACTCAAACGCATCAAAACTCAATAATCCCCAAAGTCAGTGCCGAAAGAGAAAGTATTGGCAAAAAGCTCATTATCTTTGCTTGGGCAGTCGAAATCTGCGCGGTTATTATCGGCTTCGCCATTTCTATCATGCAAGGTATTACCTCTTTTGAAGAGTTGGAAGCCAACAAGAACGGTCTCTTAGGTTTTGGCGATTATACCAATGTATTTATCGCTATGATGCCCTTTCTCATGGTTGCCATAGTTGAAATCACCAAAATTCCATTCGTCGGTGCAACCTATAAAACCAGCCATAAAAAATGGAAATTTGTCTTTGCTATTTCTTTACTTTTTTTAGCGTTCATCACTTTCGAATCTGCTCTAAATGGCTTTGAGCGTAACTTTCACGCACTCATCTTTTCTATTGATAAGCATAAAAAAGAATTAGTGGCGCTAGAAGAAGAAATCGCACCGCTAGTAGAAAAACGTGAGCGTTTAGCAAATTTAAGTGCGCCACAAATTGAATCTGAATATAGCCAACGCCATGCGATCATATCCGAAGAGCGTTCTCGTCAAGCCAATATTATTCAGGATCGCATTCAAGGTTTACGCGCTGCATCCCAAACAGAATACATTAAAGGTTTGAATGATCAGATTGATGATCGCCGCGACCAAGTCAAAGCATTAAGAGCTGACCGACAAAAAGAAATTGATGCCTTGATAAACGCGTCTACACAATTAACTGAAAATGCCTCTACTGAAATCAATACTCAGCGCAGAAGCTTGCAACAACAACTGATCAACGAGCAAAACTATCTACAAAGCTTACGTGAAGAGCGGGAAAAGAAGATTGAAGATGCCGGTTATTTTTCTGAAAACAAAGTACGTGAACAAGAAAATAAACGCGTTAATCAACAAGAGCAAAAGGTCGAAGGCCTAAGAACCCAACTTAATGAACTGAGTGATTCTGATAGACAGAAACAACTTCGCGAACGCTTTAATAAAGATATCGAAGCCGTTAAAGATCGTTACCAAAGCCGTGAAGATAGATTAAATAAAGAAATTCAAAATGTATCCATGACCCTTAGCAAAAGCTTAGGTTCTAGAGAAAAAGATATCGAAAACGTCATTAAGACTCACATGAAGGAATTGACGAGTATTGAATCGAAATTCCAAGAACAGCAAAAAGAAAACGAAGCCTTCAGAGATAACTCATTTAAAACATTGTCTCAAAATAAAACCTTGGTTTCAGACATCGAAAAAACTTTATTTGAAAAACAAAACCAACGCGTTGAATTGCGAAATCTCGTTAACATTAAAGTAGGTGATAATCAGGTTTATCGTATGGCACAGTGGTGGTTCAACAAAGAATCTGCCGCCGACCTAGACCGCAAAGATGTCATGAGCATTGCAGGCCTCTGGTTTGGTAGCTTAGCCTTGCTAATCGCTGTGACGGGTATTTTGCTAGCCTTCGCCTCTTACGTGATTAGAGACCCGTATATTGATGACCGCTCAAGCCCACATGATAATTTGAGCTCATTAAGCCGAAAATCATTCAATAGTTTACGCAGGTTATTTATTTATTGGCGTCGTGTTCAAAGAAGCCCCGTGATAAAAGAAGTACCGAAAGAAGTAATCAAAGAAGTGCCGGTTGAAAAAGTCATTCGTGTTGAAGTGCCGATTGAAATTATCAAGAAAGAGATTGTCCACGTTCCTTTATACACAAATGATAAGTCTCTATTAACACTCGCAATGAACGAGAAATTTGACCCGAAGGATATAAAACAGCCTGAGCCTGAAGATGAATCTGCGCCAAAGGATAGTAAGCCTAATGTCTAAAGATAATGAAGCTTTCACCTTTGTCTCACATAACTTCGAGGCCATGAATAAAGCCATTGATACCGAAGTGGAAAAGCGCTTTGAAATCACCGAGTTTTATCAGAACCGACAAACACCTAGACGAACGCTGATGTTTCTTCATATCACCCTCAGCTTGTCTGTAATTGCACTTACCGCGGCAATCATTTACTGGCTGTTTTATCAAAACACTGGCAGCTTTGTTCCACCTTGGGAAAATACCGTAAGCCAAGAAAGCGGGCTTCGTGACAGAAACACCTATTCAGCCCTCGATACTCTGTCGCAACAAGAACAAACAGCTTCCACAGACACAGAGCAAAGCTTTATCAATACCTCCTTCACCGTCTTTCACCGTACGCTTTTACCAACAGGTGAATATGCGGTAACAGGGAAAACCTTCCAACCAGATGATTTGAGAAAACCAAGCGAGCAATATTGCTACCTTGAGAAAAATAACAAAGGCGGAAATTTAAGCGCAACTCCGCTAGCGATTATTGAGAAAGGGAGCTTTATTTTAGAAACTGAAGAGTCCGAATTAATTCGCTATGCGAAGCGTTATTGTCAACTTAGTTTATAACTTCTTCCTGAACTAAGTGCTTATCTCGTAAGTATGTCATGCACGTCAGACTAGTCCATATTCGGCAAACACCAATCATAATCACGCAACTAATACCTTGCCATTTCTGGACTCATATCTCGTCATTCCCATAACCTCACTCCGGCTCACACATTTGTCATTGCCGCGCAGGAGGCAATCCATTGTATTAAACTCACTATAGCTCGAAGAGAAGTCTCATGAGGTTAAACCCCAAAGTAAACACCATAATCTTTTTGATGTGTGTGTCTAATTTGGGCCAATTGCTGTCGTTGAAGGTTAGGTTTAACTTGCTTATGAGATGCCAGCTAAGGAGTTAAAGCAATACTCTTTCGGACTCTGTTAAACCGCTGGCTAAGAGTAAACAGAGGCCCTTACAGTGTTTATGGTGTAGAGCTGATTTAGAGCCAGGCTGTGTGAAAACTCGCATTTGAACTCAAACTGGATTTAAATCACTC
>CAXBKC010000463.1:0-3302 GCA_963975615.1 uncultured Oleiphilus sp. | reverse complement strand
ACTTGATCGTAGTTATCAGAATAAAGAGCAATATCGTTCCGATCTATTAAAGCTTCTTGAAGCTCAGAGTGCATGATGCTTTCCTTTTTTCAGCAGAATTTCCTTAAGCCTTTATTATTAATTCTCTTTTCTGTGTTGTCATTTACTGGCTCTGCAGATGAAGGTGATATGGCTGCTGATTTTTCCTTACCGAATTTACTGACTCAGGAACAACATAAGCTCTCCGACTATCGAGGTTCAGTTGTCTTGGTTGACTTTTGGGCGTCGTGGTGTGGTCCTTGTCGTGCGTCCTTTCCTGCATATGAAGTACTCAGAAATAGACTCCAAGATAAGTATGGCAAAGATAGTTTCGAAGTGCTGGCAATCAATGTTGATATGGAAAAGCCAGAAGCCTTGGCGTTTCTTGAAAGTCAAAAAGTAACTTTCCCAATACTGGATGAGAACACCGGTGGTGGCACGCAGCATAAGTATCAGATTCTAGCGATGCCTACGGCGTTTTTAGTTGATGGCGAAGGGAAAATAGTCATGCAGCATTCAGGTTTCAATTCAGCGTATGTCGAGTTAATTGAGCAAACTGCCTCGAAACTTATTCAAGCACTTCATAAAACTAAATAATCTGATTTCTAATTAAGCATCAGCAAAGCATGCAACTTTCCTTTAATTCTCTATAATCGTGCTATTCATTTTTAGCTTCGAGTCAGTCCATGAACACATTACCCGCAAAGAAGGTTTCAGCTTCTTCCATTGAAGGCAATATCTATAAAGTTTTCCCTAATGATCTTAACGCTCACGGTACCGCTTTTGGTGGGATGATTATGGCGAAGTGTGATCGACTTTCTTTGGTGGTCGCAGAACGACACAGCGGCCATATTTGCGTTACCGCCTCGGTTGATTCCATTCATTTTCTGGCGCCAGCAAATGAAAATGACACTTTAATTTTTAAAGTGTCTATCAATAAAGCGTGGAACTCTTCGATGGAGATAGGCATAAAAGTGGAGGCGGAAAATAGTTATACCAGGGCAAACAAGCATATTCTTTCAGCCTACTTTACCTTTGTTGCTTTAGATGAAAATAATAAAGTGACTCGAGTGCCACCCGTTTTAACCGAAAATAAAATACAAGAAAGACGTTATCAGCAAGCAGATATTCGAAGAGCTGCGCGCTTAAAGACAATAGAAGACCTTAAAAAGTTTGAATGTGAATAAATCTAATAATGAATGATTTCGTTTATGATCCGCCTCAATCACCATATTTAAAAATACTTTATCGTGATAATGATATTTTAGTCTTAGATAAACCCAGCGGTTTGTTATCTGTTGCGGGTCGCTTGGCTATTCATAAAGATAGTTTACAGACACGGGTTCAGCGCGTTTTTCCAACCGCAACAGTCGTGCATCGTTTAGATATGTCGACTTCGGGTATTATGTTGATGGCTTTAAATAAAGACAGTCATCGCAATATTTCACGACAATTTCAGGATAGACTTATTTCGAAACGCTATTTGGCAAGGGTATACGGTAAACCCAATACAGAAACTGGATCAGTTGATCTACCGCTGATCTGTGATTGGATAAATAGACCTAAACAAAAAGTAGATTTAGTGGTGGGAAAACCATCGCTAACAAACTGGAAAATTTTAAGCTCAACCGCGGAAAGTAGTCTAATTGAGCTTGAGCCGGTTACGGGCAGGTCGCACCAGCTTAGAGTGCATATGCAGAGTATCGGTCACCCCATTCTTGGAGATAAGTTCTATGCACATGAAGATGCTTTTAAGTTATCTGATAGACTCGACCTACATGCAGCGTATATAAAGTTTATGCACCCTTCGACAAACGAAGAGATGGAGTTCACTATAGATATTAAGTTTGCTAATTAGCTTAGATTAAGAGGGTTTTTAATTATGAGTAATAAAAAACAACTTCTTTTAATTGCCTATGCGCCATCGCCTAATACTGAAAAAATGGTCGAGGCCCTACTCAAGGGTGCAAATAACCCCGAAATATCAGGCATTGAGATTCGCTATTGCCCACCGCTTGAAGTTCAGCCAAGTGATATTATTTCCGCAGACGCTCTCATCTTAGGTACTACAGAAAATCTTGGTTATATGAGTGGTTTGATGAAGGATATGTTCGATCGCTGTTACTACCCATGCCTAGAAAAAACCCAAGGAAAGCCATTCACTTTCTTTATTCGAGCAGGTCAGGACGGTACTGGTACGCGCAAGGCAATTGAATCTATTACGACAGGCTTACGTTGGCGTTTAGTTCAAGAGCCTCTTGTTTGCAAAGGTGACTTCCAGGAAGCATTTATTAACCAATGTGAAGAACTTGGCTTATCAATGGCTGCTAGTTTAGAAGCCGGTATTATCTAATTCTCTTTTTAAGACAATTTGCGACTTGATAAGCCAGTTTCGGGTTCAGGTGATAAAGGGAATCAACCTTTTAACGCGAACCATGTAGTCTTTGTAGGTATCCCCAAACTCCCGCTGCAAATCTTTTTCTTCAAAATAAAGACCAATGAAAATATACAGCGTCATGCCACCGGCAAACATTAAATGGCTGACTGTTGATGCCGGCACGGCCCACATGCCGATTAGTACGCCTGTTTGAATAGGGTGTCGAACAAACTTATAAAGCCCTGGTGTTTTGAACTGTTTTTCAGGCGCTTGTTTACCTATCATCGGGTTGAAGGTTTGACTCAAACCAAACAACTCAAAGTGGTTTAATAAGAACGTGGCGATAAGCAATAAACCCCAGCCAAAGAGTGCAATTGAGCGTATGAGTATGTTTAAGGCATCCGATTCAACTTGCCAAACGACCGGACCAATAGGTACCCACAACCAACACATTGCAGCAATCGCTAAGGTTGTGCCAAGCACATAGCTTGATCGTTCAATACTTGGGTGAATAAAGCGAGTCATCCATTTTTTAAACGTGCCTCTTGCCATAATACTGTGTTGTAAGCCAAACAGGCTAAGTGCAAATAAATTAATCAAAATCGCTGCTAGGGTAGCGTCGGTTTCTGAAAGGCTATTGACGGTTTTAGACAGAAAGAGATCGTTTACAAAGGCCATGAAATATAGCAAGGATGCCACACCAGCTGCGTAACAGATCAATGAGTAAAGGAAAAGTAGGATATTTTTACTGGAATTCATAACGTTCTCCTTAAGCTTGCGCTGATAGTGGTTCATTTTTATCTTCTAAGATAACCGTTTCAAACTGAGTCGTGATCTCAAGAGATGATTTAAGTGTTTGTAAGATGACACAACTACGTTCAGCACCTTTAAGTAATACCGATAATAG
>CAXBKC010000462.1:0-3321 GCA_963975615.1 uncultured Oleiphilus sp. | reverse complement strand
ATCATGCCGAATTAATTGATGCTGCCATGTGTTTGCTGCAGAAAGGTGGTCGGCTGGTTTTTTCAAATAATCTTAGGAAGTTTAAATTAGATGATGAGCTGGCAACTCGCTATACGGTAAAAAACATTAGCAAAGAAACCATAGATAAAGACTTCGAGAGAAATCAATCTATTCATCAGTGTTGGCTTTTTGAGTTTTAGGGTTTAGCTAGGTTTCTACTCAACTAAGGTATTAACTAAAACTCATACCTTAGTTGGGTGCCTGCTTGATAAACTTTAATGTTTGTGTCGGTGTCTTTAAGTAAACGTCCGTATTCAAAGGCAAGGTACCAGCTATCATTAAGTTTGAGGTCAAGGCCCAGCAGCCAGCTCATGCTGAATTTCGTGCCAAATAAGTCGTCACTTAATGTTTCAGTGTTTGTTTGTATTTTTGCGTTTTCAGAAAGCTGTTCGCCAGGTGGGAGAACCTGTCTAAAGACTTCGTGTCGGGTTACATCAGCATCATAAAATGAAACGCCAGCTAGGGCATAGGCTGACATGTAATCAGTTACAGGTAGTGTGCCGCCAATATACCAATTAAAGTAATAATTGATATTGATCTGCAGGAGTTCATCTAAGGTGTCATCAATGATGCCGGTACCATATCGAATTTCAGTTTTAAAATTTTCGGCGATGTATGTTCCGTAAGTAAACGCTAAGGCGTAGGTCTGAGCCGTAAGTGGAAATTTTGTTTGAATAGTAAAGTCAGGCTCAGAAGACTTTGCAATTGGAAGTGCTACAGATCTAAATTCATTTAAAACTATGCTGGCAGATATATAGGTTTTACCTTCTTTAGATAGTGGCATGATCGGTGTATTTTGCTGTGCTTGCGCTGATCCAGAAAAAAATAAAATAATGGCAAAAAATCTTGAAAGCAGGGAAGTCACAGAAAGTTGACGAGACATCATCCTTAAATATACCTTGTGTGATGACTAGCGAAAAACTAGGCGCATTAAAAAGAAACTAATATTTACACGAGTTCATAAAAACTGCGCAGATCAGCGTCACAAATTGTTGAATTAATGTTTGAATTTGTTATGAAATTTGATTACTTAGAGTAGATCTGGCGTATCATTTACCAAGAAAATAAAAGCTCGGATTCTGTCTTCTATCAATTCTGGGTCTAATTGATAGTCTCTAGAAATCTCATTACGCATTACTAATATATTTTCAATGTCATGTCTTGGAAAAAGTTCGTTTATGGTCGCAATTTCAAAGCCTAAGCTTTGTTCATACGTGTCAAATAATTTTTCTAGTAAGCGCTCATCTTCATCTAAGCCATCAATATAGACAGTTTGGCCATCTAAATCTTCATTTAGCTCTCGTATTGCATCTGGCCCAGAAACGCCTTGATCAAATAGATGCTGTAGATCTACATCAGGGTCGGTGTTATCCCACGGTTCCCAATCATCGTCTGGAATAATAAGTACAGTCTTTAGTTGGCCGTCTGCCAGAGACCATGAAATAGAAGTAGGGAACCCGTTGCTGTCGGGGGTGCTTGCTTCGATATCAATAAATAAAGGGAAGTTCTTTTGCATGATTTAGTGTCTTAACGTTTAGATGAGTGGTAATTTAATCTATAGATGATATGTATTAATAAGGCCTAGTGGAATTGTTTTTATCTTTAATTGTGGTTTTTTGAGATTAACTAAAAACGAGGCTTTATTTGATGGCATAGCTTTGCTAGAATGCGCGCACTTTCAAAGGGCTTAGGTCTTTTGGTATGTTATGGTGACTTTCATTGGTTCCCACGCAATAATAAACCGCGAACCTGGTCAGACCCGGAAGGGAGCAGCCACAGTGGTCGACTTATGTGCCGAGGTGTAGCTGATGGAAGTCATCACCTTATCTAAATATCTCCAATTATATTCTCATCAATACCTCAGCTCTCAAAATCAAAAATAGTTAACGCTTTAATGTGTTCTCATTTGGTCTCACAGTGTAAGATAATAACCTTGATTCAATATAAGACAGAAATATGAGTTATCAGGTATTAGCCCGAAAGTGGCGCCCTCAAAATTTTAAAGAAATGGTCGGTCAAGAGCATGTTCTTCAGGCTCTAATTCATGCATTGGATAGCCAGAGGCTACATCATGCATATTTATTTACTGGCACCCGTGGTGTTGGTAAAACGACTATTGGCAGAATTCTAGCTAAGTGCTTAAGTTGTCACGACACAATTACATCGGAGCCTTGTAATCAGTGCGGTGAGTGTTTGTCTATTTCTGAAGGGCGGTATGTTGATCTAATTGAAATCGATGCAGCCTCGCGTACAAAAGTCGAAGACATGCGCGAGCTGTTAGAGAATGTTCAATATGCACCAAGCCAAGGTCGTTTTAAAATCTACTTGATAGATGAAGTACACATGCTTTCTCAGTCGAGTTTTAATGCGCTTCTAAAAACCCTAGAAGAGCCTCCAGAACACGTTAAGTTTCTATTTGCGACGACAGACCCTCAAAAACTTCCCGTGACTATTTTGTCTCGTTGTTTGCAGTTCAATTTAAAAAATATGTCGCCTGAAAAAATTGTGTCTCACTTGTCATTTGTATTAGGTGAGGAAAAGGTAGCGTTTGAAGAACCTGCTCTTTGGGCTTTAGCGCTTGCAGCAGATGGTAGTATGCGAGATGCCTTGAGTTTAACTGATCAAGCAATTGCCTACGGCAACCACTCAGTAAATGAGATTGATGTCAGTACTATGCTTGGTACGGTCGATCAGAAGAAGGTCTATAGAATACTTGATGCACTTATAAGTAAAGATGCCCCGGCAATGTTTGCTGAAATAAAGGGCTTGGCAGACTTTTCTCCTGATTACCGGTCTGTATTGGCAACAATTTCATCTATATTACACAGAGTTGCCTTGGAGCAGGTAGTGCCAGGCTCGGCTGATAATGCTATGGGAGATAAAGAGCAGGTTAGGCATTATGCGAAAATATTATGCGCTGAGGATGTACAACTTTTTTATCAAATAGCTTTAACGAGCAGGCAAGATTTATATATAACGCCGGATACAAAGTCTGGTTTTGAAATGGCTCTGTTAAGGATGCTAGCTTTTCAGATATCGCCTGTTAACCCAGAAAATCGTACTTTATTAAGCCCGCAGAATGATGAAAGCGCAGAATCAATAATAGCTGAGCCTGAACAAGCTTCAGAAGAGGCTTCTGAAAGTGATGTTGAGATTTCAGGCGGTTCTAGTGAAGCGCTGGATGTTGGCTTGCCAGAAAATACTTACAATGAAGGCGAGGGTGTAGAATATTCACAAGCTCCTTCACTTGAAGATGGTGAA
>CAXBKC010000461.1:0-3324 GCA_963975615.1 uncultured Oleiphilus sp. | reverse complement strand
AAGCGAAAGTCGATTAAGGTATTAATTGAGTCATTGGCTTCCAAAATAATGGAGCCACCATCACCGCCGTCACCGCCGTCAGGCCCACCTTTCGGGATGTATTTTTCACGACGAAAGCTTAAGCAGCCATTACCGCCCTTACCCGCCTGCACAGAAATAGTGGCTTCATCTACGAATTTCATTGCTCACCCAAGTTTCAATCATGATATTGCAAAAAAAAAAGCCCCGCACAGCGGAGCCTTTTCAAAAAATAGTTACGTCCTGCTTACTCCGCAGCTTCAACCGTAACATATTTACGATTCAACGGGCCTCTGGTTACAAATTTAACCACACCAGCCGATGTCGCGAATAAAGTATGATCTTTACCACAACCTACGCCTTCACCTGCATGAAAACGTGTACCACGTTGACGAACAAGAATATTTCCTGCTAGAACAACTTCACCACCAAAACGCTTAACACCTAAGCGCTTGGACTGAGAATCGCGACCGTTACGGGTACTACCACCCGCTTTCTTGTGAGCCATTTTCCTACTCCCCTTAGTTTGTATTACTTCAATTTGAATTTAGTTGACAAACAACCACTCAAAAGAAGGTTTCAGTATTAAGCACTAATGCCGGTAATTTTCACTTCAGTAAACCACTGACGGTGGCCCATTCTCTTCATGTGATGCTTACGACGCTTGAACTTTAAAATTCTTACTTTCTCATGACGACCATGAGCAACAACTTCAGCCGTTACCTTTGCGCCATCTACATTAGGTGCACCAATTTTAACATCATCACCATTTACAACTAGCAATACACGATCAAAATCGATAGAAGCACCCGTTTCAACTTCAATCTTTTCTAATTTAAGTACTTCACCTTCGATAACACGGTGCTGCTTACCACCGCTTACAATAACTGCGTACATATAGCGTTTCTCCAAACAATCTATCAAGCCAAAACTGAAGATTTACTTCATTCAGGCCATTTGCCCTTCACTATGTTCCATTCATTTTTAACATAGTTATGTCGATAATTTTATCACATCAACATCCCAAGCCATTTCTTATAAACAGATACGAATCATTCACCATACCTGCCTCTTTCGAGATATCAGTTTCTAAAGGAAGCACTTTGGCAACCCTATCACTGAGAACAACCTAGATTTTGAGGGCGCGTTATTTTATTGAAAAATAAGCTTTTATGCAAGCTTTAATGTAAAAAAAGCCAACTCGCGGCCGATCCTTCAAGAAATATCCGCAAAACAAAATGCATAATTAATTCACACACTGAAAGCAACCTTAGATATGTCTAGTTTGCTTGACAGGCGCGGCTTGTCCGCCTAGCATGTGGGCCATTTTTAGTCGGCAGCCCAAGAAGCAATCTATGCAAATTGAAGCAATATATAAGTGCGTTGAAGACGAGTTCAAAGCCGTCAACCAACTGATCACAACACAACTTTCTTCAGATGTCCCTCTCGTAGAAAAAATTGCTCAGTACATCGTTGAAAGTGGCGGAAAAAGAATGCGACCGCTACTGGTATTGTTAAGCACTCGCGCACTCTTATTTAATAAATCCAATACTGAACCGCTAACCAGCGCAAACTTCTGTAAGCTTGCCACTATTATTGAATTTCTTCATACAGCAACACTACTTCATGATGATGTTGTCGACACCTCAAATATGCGTAGAGGCCGCTCTACAGCAAATGCAAAATGGGGTAATGCTCCTAGTGTATTAGTTGGTGATTTTCTCTATTCTCGAGCCTTTCAAATGATGGTTGAGATAGGTAGCGTACCTGTTATGAACGTTTTATCAGATGCAACTAATATCATCGCTGAAGGTGAAGTTTTTCAACTAATGAACTGCAAAAACCCAGATGTTAGTGAAGAGGCATACTTCGAGGTTATTAAAAACAAAACGGCCATGCTATTCCAGGCCGCTTCACACTCCGCCGCGATCTTAGCAGAAGCAGATACAGAAACATGCGAAACTCTTAAAAACTTCGGCCTAGAATTGGGTTTAGCATTTCAACTTGTAGATGACATGCTCGACTACGTTGGCGATGCCGATACCATGGGAAAAAATATTGGAGATGATCTTGCTGAAGGCAAGCCAACACTGCCACTCATATACGCAATGAAAAACGGCACAGAAACTGAACGCAAACTTATTCGCAAAGCTATTCGTAGTGGCGACACCTCTCAACTTGACGCCGTTTGCTCTGCTGTAGTTAATTCAGGCGCTCTGAAATATACAGAAAACGCAGCTAAGAAATGCTATGAAAAAGCTTGCCATTCCTTAACTCAGCTACCGGATTCTGTTTATAAAGAGGCGCTTTTTGGCTTAGCAAAACTGGCAATTCACAGAAATAAATAAGCGAACTCTTATACTTTGTAAGTTATAATTAGTAGACTAAAATATGACCCAAAAAAGAGCTTACTCAATGCTTCAGCTGTCAGAACTTGATTCTTCCTTTTTATACTTAGAAACAGAGCGGACTCCACTTCATGTGGGCGGTATTTATATTTTTAAGCGACCCGACTTTAGCGATTCTTTAAACTATGGTCGTTTTAGCAAGATCATTGAGTCAATATTAGAAAACGAGCCTTTTTTTCGCCAACGACTTGTTGAATACCCTTTGAATCTTGACTTGCCTATTTGGGCCGATGATCCTGACTTTAATCTCAACAATCATATTTTTCATATTAAACTAGAAAAGAACTCACACTCACTATTTCAACTGGCTTCCCAATACTTCAGTACCCCACTTGATCGGACTCAACCTCTTTGGCAAGCTCAATTTATAGAGAATCTTGAAAACGATGAGGAACATAGCTTTTCAACCAAGCATTTTGCATTATTATTGAAAGTACATATCACAGCAATTGATAGCTCTAGTGGTGAAGATATCCTAAGCCAGCTATTACACGTAACTCCCGAAGAAAGAGAGCTTGCCGACGATATCAAAGAATGGAAACCGAAGCCTTTGCCAGATACCGGCAGCTGGATTGGCGCCGCTTACAACAATGTTTTTAATATACCTAGTAAACTAAAACTTTTGGCAAAAGATACTGCATCTTCTGCATTTTACTCTGTCCTTTATGAAAAACTAGAAAGCATTAACCTCCCTGCAAGCTTAATGAAAGTTGCTAACACACCCATCAACCAGAAAATTACCGCCAAAAGACAAATTGAGAACATTGAAATCCCTTTATCCGAGATTAGAAGCATCAAACGCCAACTTAATGGTGTAACAACCAATGATGTTATGATGGGCATTTGTGCCGAGGCTCTCTCTAACTACCTCAAAGGCATGGCAGCAACTACAAAACAA
>CAXBKC010000460.1:0-3335 GCA_963975615.1 uncultured Oleiphilus sp. | reverse complement strand
GTCAGACAAACCCGGCCGCAGGGTATGTTAAACCACCCCATTTATTTTGTGATGCTGGGTCACCACTTTGGCAGCGGTTTGTAGAACTGGGTGAACTAACGGGCAATGATGCACTGCCACCGGCAACGATCGATATTGTAGACATGGTGAAAGAAGTGATGTTGGCCGCCAAAGCCGAAGGTGACCGTGAGCTAGTTAGTATTTGGTATACGGCATTAGGCGCACAGATTTGCATGACTTACTCAGAACAAGAATATGAAAATGTTAAGAAAAACCCATCTCTGGATGTAATTAGAGATATGGTACAGGAAATGAAAGCGCTAGAGGTTAATCCCGGCTATGGCTTTTTGGAGCAGCCGACACCTGATTTAATCAAAGAAGATCCTTTCTTGTCCGAGTGGTTTCAAATAAGTGAATAGTGAATGATTATTATCATTTGAACGAGGCATGGCATTTAAATATGGAATTAACCTCTTGGTTTAATCGCCTTTGCAGAGGAGGTGACCTGCTTGTCGGCGAATTAGATCTGCCATTCCTCGGCGTGGAAACTACCGTGGAAATTTGCTTTATCCAGCGAGGAAAAGCTCCCGGTCGTATACAGTTTGAATCCATCAACGGCTATCTTCAAAAAGTTGATGAAAATTCGATTCACACCAATAGGAGTAGAACTGGAAATAGATCATGCTTTCCCATGAACAGGGAGTTGATAAGTGGCTAGAATTTTTATTGTGTCGTTGCTGGCGCAGCTAGTTATCATTGCATTGTTTCTATATTGGAGCTGGCAGGCTGAACAGTTTATGTGTAGGAGCGGTATAGCTGATTGTTCGTTATGGCAGCGCTTTAATGAGTTGGCTGGTATGGCTTTTTATAGCGCTGTATGCGCTTGGCTGTTTACGACTGTTTTGTCAGTCTTAGGTGGTGTGTTGGCATCAACTCGACTAACCATTGCGTTACCCCCCGTGTTTTTGTTTTTAGGGTGGTTGCTGGTATTGATCATCTAGCAAATTGTTACAACATTTGAACTGCATAAAGTCGCAAAATTTAGTAACGAACTAGTTGAATTTAGATTAAAAATAGTAAGAAGCTACCCAAGTTGTTGGCTTTAGAGGGCAAGGCGTTTCCAATGGTTTGGTTTTCTGCCACCTTGTTTATGTTCTTTTTAGCGCTGTATTATTGCCTTTGAAAGCGGAGTGGTTTTGCCTTAATGCCTTTGCTGATGCTGGGGTTAAGTAATTTTTTAATAACTTGTCCAGCTCAAACGTATGCGTACTGAAATATAATTCATTATATTGATGGAAGTAGTGCTGAATAAGTTGTGTATTTATAGGGGGAGGGGAAAACATGGTGAGTAAGCGCAGAAACACTAAAAAGGAACTCAATCTAAGTGTGGCTACGCCAGTAGATCCTGTACGTATTGCGACATTGAGGCCGCTTTCTAGCTCGTTAGAATTCAGCTACTTCTATAATGGCAAAGTTATCTATAGTTTTTGTCATCAGTTTCCTTGGCCATGTGCCAGCTTTCCAGAGATTGATCCTACTACTTTACAGGCCACTTCGTGGGGAATTCGTGATCACCAGTATGCAGTTATTGGTCAGAACTTGATCAATGTTCCACCGCGTCGCTGTAAGCGTATCGGTAAGCATGCACACTATTATTTTATTGTTGACGGAACGGTCTTCATGCCTAGAGCGAAGGGCGCAGAGCTCGATTTAATTGCTATGCAAAACATGGACGCTCGCACCCTCAAAGTACTTGGTGAGACCTTTGCAGAAGATGTTAACGCAGTCTATAGAAAAGGTGGTTTGCGAATCGATAAACATGAGCTTGGTGGCCCGGATTTTGAAATATTTGAATTTACAGGCCCTCAGATACTTAAGGGGACTAATAAAATATGGCTAAGTGACATAGGTTTCGTTGATGATGTTGATGCACCTAGTTTTAATGTTGGAAAGAGGGTTTTTGACTACTCCGAGTTGGATGTTCTAGAGGCAGAAGATATTCATGGGTCTCTGCAATTTTTTAATAGCAAAGTAGTTAAAGGACAGTTTGTTAGAAGGCCTGGTGAAAACGAAACAGAGTTTAAAGCGTTTCTTGAAAAAAATGCATCTGAAGCTACTGTTCCTAACACATGGTTCCCGGAAGTGCCGGTAGGCAGTGTTTTCGAGCAATTCTCTGCACTTAAACATTGGTTTACTACTGATTTTTCTTTAAAGTGGGAGCGGCATATTGGTAATCTGAGATTTCACAAGTTAGTCATCTTCTTTCTGCAGCTGTGTTGCGAGCTCTGCAATAAAGAAAAGGGTAATAAAACGACAAGCGACGAAGCTGATTCTGCACTGAAAGTTTTTGCGCACTTTGCAGACTATGTGTGGTTGTCGCCTGAGGTTCTGCACCCCGCCGCCTGTCTCTATGCTGCTAGCGGACGCCAAAAAGAAGTGATGGCATGCTGTGAACAAGCACTTGGATATCGATATGCAAATGTAGCTGACATGCTTGATGACCCTTTGATCGAGTCGAGTCTTCCCTCCTCGAGCTTAGAGGGTTTAAAAGTCCGAGCAGGCGCTTTACAGCGCCATTTGGGCTATATATCTCTTGAGTTGATGGAAGCTTACGAAAAGGCGGCAGATCAAGCCAAAGATAATGGTGCTTTAGCCCATACATTTGAGCGGCATATTCTGTACGAATGGCAGTATTATAATGCGGAAGAATTACAACAGCTTACTACACAGAATAACCCAGAGCAGGAGTACTGGCGTCAGCTTGATGTGAAAATTCGTTGGTATTTTAAACATAAGATGTTGTTGAATTTAAATTTCCAGGCACCACCGGAAGTGCGCAAAAAAGTCGATAGTTGTTTCGTTTTTTATCGCCATCATGATTTCTTTAATCCCGTTGCCCTAATTAGTATGGCAGATAGTTTGTTCAAAGACATGCACCATTGGGCGAATTGGCAAGAAACTTTCTTTAGTGAAGAGGAGAAGCGGTTACCTCCTAGTCGAAAGATGCTGCAAGCCTGGGAATTGGTCGAGGCCTTTGAAGCTTCTATAAAACCGTTGCCACAGTCTCAGCAGCAAGAGTATCGCCTAAAGGCGGCCAGCTACTTTGCATTTAATATGTTGAATTGAGAAGGAAAGCGTTTCTATTACGGGTTCAGGATGCCACTACTCAAGCTGAGTAAGTGTGGTATGTCCGGCATGGGTTGGTGATGGCGGTTAAGTAGTGGGCTAAGCCCGGTGCTTCCAGCGCTGCCAGCCAATCATCAGTAGATGCACTGGCAGGTAGACTATTACGGGCCAGAGCAGCGAGAGTAGAAACAGATAGAGCAACGGGTTGA
>CAXBKC010000459.1:0-3337 GCA_963975615.1 uncultured Oleiphilus sp. | reverse complement strand
ACTATAATTCACATCGAAGAAATAAACCATTTGTGCCTGTTAACTGTGGTGCCATTCCTGCTGAACTGTTAGAAAGCGAACTATTTGGTCATGAAAAAGGTGCATTTACCGGTGCGATAACTTCTAGGGCAGGACGTTTTGAGCTAGCAGAAGGTGGTACTCTATTTTTAGATGAAATAGGTGATATGCCTTTAAATATGCAAGTGAAGATTTTACGTGTTCTTCAGGAAAAAAGTTTTGAGCGTGTTGGTGGAAATAAAACCATCAATACAGATGTACCTTTGCTTATGCACGAGCTTATTTCACGTATGGAAACAGAAAAGCGTGGCTCCATTCGCTTTAATTCTGCTGCTATCTTAAGCCTTTGTCGACATGAGTGGCCTGGTAATATCCGAGAGCTAGCCAATCTAGTTGAACGCTTAGGTATTATGCATCCTTACGATGTGGTTGGAGTGAAGGAGTTGCCTCAGAAATATCGGCATGTTGAGGAAACTGATGAATTATTACATACAGATGAAGCAAGTATGCAGCCAGCTTCTGCTTTCTCTAATCTTGATTCACCCGCTTTGCTGCCAGTTAATGGCATTGATTTAAAAGATTACTTATCTAATCTTGAAAAGTCACTGATACAACAAGCGCTAGATGAAGCGTCGGGCGTGGTCGCAAGAGCTGCTGAAAAATTAAGGATTCGGCGCACGACATTAGTAGAGAAAGTACGAAAGTATGGGTTAAACGATTAACTAACAACATACCCCTCCTTAAAAACACTAGTCAAAAAAATGTCTATTGATATTTTTTTCTGGTGTTTTCTCATTTCTATATAGTCATTATTTTGGCTTTGTTATTGGTTCTAGTGTATTTGATTATGTTAACTATATGAAAAATATGATAATTTCTATTGTGGCCTGATACCTGCTAAATCTCTGCTTAAGACGTTTTTACTTTTTGTATAACGTAATGAATTAGTAGAGTGGGTGATTCTGATGGCACAACAAAAAATAACATCTTGGATAGACGAACCAGCTTTGATTTCGACAGAAACCTTAGGCGCTTCAATTGTTCGTTCGCATTACAAGAAGAAGCCTACCAAAGCTATTTCACAAGTTGAACTTCAGAAGGATCAGCAGGTTGAAAATGCGCTATCCCTATTTGATAAGTTGTCTTCACAGCTAACACACTCATACAGAAATCTTGAAAATAAAGTCAGTCAATTAAAAACAGATTTGTCAGAAGAAGAGTCGCACAGGCGTGAGCAGTTTAAAGAAAAAGAAAAGATAGCCAATAGGCTATCTACTTTGCTAGATATTCTCCCGGCAGGTGTGGTTTTGCTTGATGAGAATGGCAAGGTGACAGAGTGCAATCCGGCGGCAAAAGACCTTTTAGGTGAGCCTTTAGAAGGATTAGCTTGGCTGGAAGTGATTAAGCGTTGTTTTTCGCCAAAGCATGATGATGGTCATGAAGTATCACTTAAAGATGGTCGACGTGTACGCATCGAAACTAGATCCATGCAGTCTGGTCAGGGTCAATTAATATTACTCAGTGATTTAACAGAAACCAGATTACTTCAAGAAAAAGTTAGCAGGGCTGAACGCCTAAGTTCATTGGGTCGTATGATGGCTAGCCTGGCACATCAAATTAGAACGCCTCTTTCAACGGCCATGTTATATGCAGGCCACTTAACGCAGGACAGTTTTGAAGAAAACCTTCGAGTACCTATAGCTGAAAAACTACTATCAAGGTTAGCGCACTTAGAGCATCAGATACGGGATATGTTGGTCTTTGCCAAAGGTGATTCACGTCTTGCAGAAAAGTTAGAGGTGTCCAGCTTTGTCGAAGCTCTTCAGCAGGCCATTGAGCCAGTTTGTCAAAATGCGGGTGTGGTATGTGAGTGGTCTATCAGTGATATCAATAAAGTCATTATGTGCAATAAAGAAACCTTGGTCGGGGCATGTCTTAATTTAATAAATAACAGTATTGAAGCGGGAGCTAACGCAAAGCAGAAAAATATCCGAATTACGATTGCTGTTGCGGCAGAAGGTGAGGACTCAATTAGCTTAACGGTAGCGGATAATGGTCCTGGCATACCTTCCTCTAATATGAATAAGGTATTTGAGCCCTTCTATACGACTAAACCTCAAGGCACCGGCTTAGGGCTTGCTGTTGTCCAGGCTGTTATTAAAGCGCATAACGGTAAATTTAAAGTTAACTCAACAAAAAAGGGTGTAATCACTCATGTTTGTTTACCTGCTTATCCGTCCAATCAGATGAGTGAGTCGTCGAGGGCTCAAAATAAACATGCAAATTTTCAGGCAGATATAGGCCATCATTCAAGCATTAAGAGGCAGTCGGCATGTCAGTAAATAATAACGTGACTAAGGTACTTATTGTAGAAGATGATAGGGAGCTAAGAGAGGCTTTATGCACTACATTACAGTTGGCAGGCATGGAGTTTATTGAGGCAGATTGTGCTGAAGCCGCATTAATTCAACTAGAAAGACATAAAGTAGATATTGTTGTTAGTGACGTCAATATGCCAGGTATGGATGGCCATGCTTTACTGGGGCATATAAAACAAAAATATCCTGATTTACCGATGATGTTAATCACAGCCTTTGGTCAGGTAAAGCTAGCGGTTGAAGCTATGCAAAATGGCGCAGCAGATTACTTGGTCAAGCCCTTCGAGCCAAAAGTTCTCATCCAATCAATTATTAAAGTGTTAGGTATGTCTGAAGAAGGCGTCAGTGTGACACGAACAGGGCAGTTAGATTCACCTGTTGCAGAAGACCCATTTACCAAGCAGTTTTTTCAAATAGCCGAGCGTGTTGCTGAGTCAGAATCAACCGTGATGATCTCAGGTGAAAGTGGGACAGGTAAAGAAGTATTGGCTCGCTTTATTCATGATAAATCACCTCGAAGAAAGAAGCCTTTTATTGCTTTAAATTGCGCGGCAATACCAGAAAATATGCTTGAAGCAACTTTATTTGGTCATGAAAAAGGTGCATTTACTGGAGCAATTAATAGTTCCCCTGGTAAGTTTGAGCAAGCTAATGGTGGAACATTGTTATTGGATGAAATCTCAGAAATGGATTTAGGTTTACAGGCCAAATTATTACGCGTCATTCAGGAAAGAGAAGTGGAGCGTGTTGGTGGCCGAAAAACTATTTCCCTTGATATTCGTGTACTTGCCACCACAAACCGTGACTTAAAAGAATACGTAAAAGAAGGTAAGTTTCGAGAAGATTTATACTATCGCCTAAGCGTTTTTCCAATGATGTGGAAGCCGCTACGTGAACGTCCACTTGATATTTGGCCATTGGCGCAGCGACTTTTAGATGAG
>CAXBKC010000458.1:0-3356 GCA_963975615.1 uncultured Oleiphilus sp. | reverse complement strand
ATTTTGGAAGCCATCACCGCAGCAATGTGTAATAGCACGGTGTTTTACGATGAGTATGTCGAACATGTACACCTAAAAGAAAAAGAGATAGGTATTGATCGGGAACATAAATTTAAAACCTTCTTAAAAGCCTTCCCGGGCTCATTAAACTTTTTTGGTTCAGCAAAGGCCATTTCCTTAGATATGGCCTTGGTTTATTTCCGCGTCAGTAGGGATCTTGCTGGAAACCAAGTGACAGAACAATCTATTAATGAACTATATAATCAAGGAAAAATCAATTTTCTTGAATATAAGCTGCTACTGCCATTATGTGGAAAAGGTCAATGTGTGTGTCATGATTGGTTGAGAATTAATATATACGAAGCAGCAGCCACAGAGTATAAAAGTGGCTTTTCTATGAACGCCATGGCTGCGCATGTTTTGGCTGATGATGTTTTAAAACACTGTCACCCTGAACAATATCTTTTACGAAAGGTTTATCCTGAAAATGCACAAGGTGATTTTTATACGTCATTGCTTGGCGATAATTTTGTTCCGGTTATCAACCTGAGTAACGAATGGAAAAATTTATATTTAACGTGGAATATGACGTTTATCTTAGGAGAGTTAAATAACTTACATTACTTATTTCCCAAACTATTAATTCCGTCAGTACTTTGCGCAAAGAGTGATAATTTTCTCGGCGTTCGGATTATCTCTCTCTGGGTTTCTATCAACAATGCTTTGTTTTTGAATTTCAATCATACAGAAAAACTCACTGCGCCTGAAAATAGACGGGAAATGGCTTTAGTTTGGGGAGAAATAAATCGTAAATATGCTGAAGAATACTTTCAGAACAACTCGCCTCCAGAAAATAACAACTTACAAAGCAGCTTTAAGATCAAATTTTCAAGACCCTATCTCAGCCTTATGAAGCAAATCATCAATTTTATTAAAAGATAACTTGTTGAGGCATTTGCACGAATTGCATCACTCTTAATGAGATGAAGCACTATTAACTTTTACACTTGGCATGAAGAATAGAATGGAGAAAAGTATGAAAAAAACACCCGACAGAACGTCTAAATATCGAGCGGATAGTCTTTCGCTGATTGGCGCGGTTGCCTTGGGGACTGGCGTGATGATTGGTGCGGGCATCTTTGCTTTAACCGGACAGATGGCCGAGATGACTGGAAGCCTGTTTCCCTTGGCATTTCTTTCAGCTGCATTGATTGTCTCGTTTAGTGCTTATTCTTACGTCAAGTTGTCAAATGCCTATCCCTCCGCAGGCGGTATCGGTATGTATCTGGTCAAAGCCTATGGCCGTACTCTGCCAACGGCCTTTCATGCCCTGTTGATGTATTTTTCAATGGTGATCGCCCAGAGCTTTCTGGCACGAACCTTTGGTTCCTACACCCTGCGCTTGTTCGACATTGACGACAGTAGCATGTTGGTTCCAGCCTTGGGGGTGGGGTTGTTACTGGTGGCCTTTTTGATCAATTTGTCCGCTAATCGGGTGATTGAAGGGGTCGCGTCGACCCTTGGCTTTATCAAAATCGGCGGCATTGTGTTGTTTGGCGTAGTCGGTGTATTAGTAGCGGATTCGGTGGAGGTGAATTTTACAGCGGTAGATACTGATGCAACTTTGACTGGCTTTCTCGGTGCGACGGCGCTTGGTATTCTAGCTTTCAAAGGATTCACCACAATTACCAATAGTGGCTCGGAACTTAAAGACCCGCATCGCAATTTGGGTAGAGCCATTATGATCTCAATTGCTCTCTGCGTGGTTATTTATGCTCTGGTGGGCTTTGCGGTTGCCAGCAACCTGTCACTGCAAGAAATTATCGCAACGCGTAACTACTCACTAGCCGCAGCGGCTAGGCCTGCGTTGGGAGAATATGCAGTGTGGTTTACGGTAATACTAGCTATGGTAGCCACCGCCGGAGGCATCATCGCGAGTATTTTTGCCGTGTCAAGAATGCTGGCCATGCTGACAGAGATGAAATTGGTTCCTCATCGTCACTTTCACATGCCAGGTAGTATTCAGAAGCATACCTTGGTCTATACGGTTGTCCTGGGTTTGCTGCTAGTGATATTTTTTGATCTGACCCGCATCGCAGCACTGGGTATCATCTTCTATTTGATCATGGATATCGCCATCCATTGGGGAGTGCTGCGCCATTTGAGGAAAGAATTGGGTGCAAACCCGGTGATTGTGATGACAGCAATCGTACTCGATATGATTATTCTTGGTGGCTTTCTCTGGGTAAAGATTACCTCTGATCCCTTTGTTTTATATGTCGCAGTAACGGTTATGGCGGCCATTCTGATTGGAGAATTTTTCTTTCTGAGGCAGCAACCAGCTGATGAACAGCAAGAGCACTCACATTCACACTAAGTTTCTAGACTACAATTGAGCAAACTTAAATCATCAAATCTGTCGTGGCTTAATCGGTAATGCTTTAGATGTTTCTCTGATATCGAAAGCAGAGGCTACGACTGGTTTTGTTAGTGACGGTCATCATGCCTTCAGAGTATGGAATTGACCCAGTCGGATTTGGTGAGATGACTGGCCTTAAGCGTATGGGAGAAATTAAAGTCTCGTTGGCTGAAGAAGCCGCTGAGGATTTAGAAAAACAGAACCAAATTACAGAAGTTTCTGCAGAGTCTACTGCGGTAGTGAGTAAAGTTGAGCCTGAAGTACCAGTCTATAAAAATGAACGTTTTACCCAGAATCATGAAATAACATTTACACTTGCCCCTGATTGTAATGCGTGAAGGTATTCTATATGACCTTTCTACGTAATCATTCTGTATTATTGCCATCCTTTTCGCAGCTCAATTTGGAGTTGAGACTGCCATTTTAGGGGGGGGCTTTCGTGATTACTTAAGTATTTTAGGCTGGGCTGAAATTGTTACCGCTTTGCTAGCCGCTACGCTACTCACATTTTCACGAGTAGGGTTTGAGTGGCTAGGATCTCCATTAGCCTTGCTGGAGTGCTTGATGTGGGGAATAGATAACCACCTAACAGCTAATATTGATGGGATTATACCCAGTCAAAGTACTTTCTGGAAAGGCTTAGTTGCTGGACTTGTAAATTTATCAATTGGCGTTACGCTTGACCCCTTTGTTTGGGATGCAACAATAATAGTCAATGTCTTGCATGTGGGTGCATTGTCATAAGGTGCGAATATTGTTCTCTTCATCAAATCAACGCAAGGAATGGGCGCAACAAGATCACAAGTTATATTCTCAAGAGCACCTCATTTTGGTCTTTTGTTATCTGTTGTGTTGTTGGGCGAAGAGCTTACGGGTACTTATATATTCGCCGGTGGGCTATTTATCATTGCGATTAAACTGCTTATGTTAGACAGCC
>CAXBKC010000457.1:0-3358 GCA_963975615.1 uncultured Oleiphilus sp. | reverse complement strand
CTTTTTCAATAGCCCACAAGGTGGTTTTTGAAAAAAATAGTATCTTATCGGATTATAATGACATTACGGTTCAAGCGTATGAAAGAGAAAATTGTTTGTGGACTAGGAAATATAAATCAATTGAAAATAAGATTGGTAGAGATGTTCTTAAAGGTAAGGATACACGTAAGTTTGAAGATATGCTTAATGAGCTTTTAAGGGAAAAGCCTGAAAAACCCTTAGTAATTGATTTTATTTATAAAGATGCTACATCCGAAGCATTAATGAATGGAATTTCAGAAAGGTCAAAGTTCGTCTCACTTATTTCCAGTGAGGGCGCAGGTATTTTGAATGGAGGTGCGTTTAGAAACTTCTCAGCTATTAATGATCTATGGAGCGGTGATGCTATAAAGGTTGATCGAAAATCGTCTGCATCAAGTTATGTTAAAGGGGCTCGATTGACGGTGGGGATTATGGTTCAGCCAGGCGTAATGGATGCGTTTAACAAAAAAGGTAACAATGAGCATCGTAACTCAGGATTATGGGCTAGATTCTTAGCTTTTGTACCTGAGAGTCGTATTGGACAACGTACTACTGGTACGTGGAAAAGTTTATCAAACTCAAGTTTGTTTGATAAAAAAAGTGAATTTTTTCTGAACAAACAGATTGAAATTCTTAAGGGAGAAAGCGAACGTTATGTCATGAGCCTTTCTAATGAAGCCAAGCCGGTGTTTGAACGTATATGTGTATATATAGAGTCGAATTCCGTTCTGGGAATGAGGTATTCAAGTTTTGCTGATTTAGCTTCCAAGATGCCCGAAAATATTATTAGGTTGGCAGCCATCATGAGTGCGTTTGATGAGGGCATAAAACAGCCAATTTCAGTAAATTCTATAAACCGTGCCATTCAAATAGTGATGAATTGCGCAGACGATTTTATACGTGTTTTTTATGTGCCGACCAAAGAAGAAATAGACGATAATACCTTGACTAATTGGCTAAATTCAAAAAAGAAGCTCGGCTATCGTTACTTTAAAAAGAACTATATTAGACGGCATGTTAACCCTAGCTTAAGAAGCAACGAAAGGTTAGAGCCTAGCATTCAGCGATTGGAGTCTAAAGGTGTGCTTTGCACAATATTACTTGGGAATGTTCAGTGTGTAGATACAGAGCCTTTGTACGCATATGATCCAATTGCTGCAAACCGTGAGATTTTTGGTACAAAATCAATTTTTAACAAGAAGTATTGACAATAACTTTAAATGGTTATTGTCACTGTTGAAGTGAAGGCTGTGGGAACGCGCTGAGGTTATTTCGATTTAGTAATTTGGTATATATGTTATTACCTTCTACTGGTTCTTGGTAATGGATTTGTTCTGGCTTTATCAACTTATATAGGTGCGTATTAATTATTGATAGGAGGTTATTAAATGAATACATTTAGCTCAGGTAATGCATTGAAAAGATTTGATTTAAATAAAAGCCATTCCCTTGAAATTAGCAAAGAAGAAATACATGGATATTGCATACAAGTTGTTGCGATAATAAAAAGACTGGAGGATCTAGAGTGGCCTAAGTTCAATAGAGCAGAATCTAAAAGAAGTTCGTGTTGGACTAGTCTGACCGCAAAAGAGTTTAGCGGATTAATTACTCTAGGCATGAAAGCTAGAATTGATGAACAACACATAATGAGCACGCATCCCTACTTAAAGTGCTTTTCTGAATTCATAAGGATAGTTGCCAATAAAAATATAAGTCAATGTCAAGAGTTAGAAAGTAAGTTGGATCTAGTTAGCAGATGCTCCGAATTTATGCAGAATGCAATAAATTCTTTAGAATATCGTTTGTTTAAATACAAACAAAGGAAGGCACAGCAATATCGAGTTAATAGTGCGCATGAGTATATTGATTTGATACGAGCAAGTTACTCAAGAATTATGTGTATTAGAATAGATTTTTCTTATCGCAAAGGTATGTTTTTAGAAAGCGATAGATTTAATAGTCATGTGGAAAATGTTAAGTCGCAGTGGAAGCAAATGCGTACTGCCCTTACTCAAGGGATCTTAGTCCCGGATATGGTTGGGTATATATTAAGACTTGAGTATAGCTTTCTAAAAGGTTTTCATTACCATGCGTTGATAATTTATAACGGCTCGCTGCGGCAGCAGGACATCGTAATAGGAAAGATGTTAGGAGAACACTGGGTTAATAGTATCGTTCCCAACGGTGATGGAAGATACTTTAATTGTAATGGCTCAAAAAACAGGTATCGAAAACTGGGGGTTGGTACGATAAATTATTACGAAGATGAAAAATATGATGTATTAAAAAACATTGTTGTAGACTACTTAGTGAAACCCGATGATGTTATGAGTTTTATAACACCTAATGAAAGAGTTTTCTTTAAAGGTGTAACGAAAAAGCCCAGGCTTTTAGCAAAAGGAAGGCCAAGAAAGAAACTGTAATAAACGTTCTTTTTTTTCTATACATGGCAGTGTCATGATGCTCATTATTAAGCGTCTGGATGAGCTAAAAAGGACTCTATCTATTTTATTATTAGCTCTGTAAATATATTCAGTAGTGTGCTCTTTTCATTCCTCACACCTTAATGGTAGTGTGATGAACGAAGGAATGTACTCGTTAGTACCGCCGTAAAAGGTATATAGAAGCGTAAGTGATATGGAAAAGCCGCCCCTTTAACATCGTACAGCTTAGGTGTAAGTTAACAGCTTCCAAAATTGTCGATGTAGGGGGGGCTACAGCGACTAAGCGACCCGCCTGCTGCAGATGAGATATGTCTGTAAGCGTCCACAATTTCATCTTTTGGAGTGACTGGCACTAGCCACTCTAATGACTTCTGATCATTGGGAAATGCCATGAACGAACTGGCATCGACGCAGGGCTAACGATTGGATCATCTATTTCTTATCTCGTTTCTGCAATTGGCGTTGAGTGATTATGTCGAAGAGCAGGGGCTGCTACAGACGGCGCTGCTGTTCTGACGCTTGAAATAAACTCTACCGACTTGAATCAGTAGTTGAGAGATACGCTTGCTTACCAAACGGGAGAGAAGGGTACCAAACGCGATACCATCATCTATACTTTGATGAAGTCACCCCACAACCGAGCCCTCATCATGTCTACCTTCCGTTCAAGCATGCGCTGGCTGACAGCGCCGGTAATGGTTGGGCTGGCCATCCCTGGCCTGGCCAGCGAGATATTCGTTGACGGTAACTTAACCCACCAATCCCGAGTGCTCGCTCTCGATACCCATGATTCGGCCAAGCTGTTCGATGCAGTCGTCAACATCGACTCACTGGGCGACGATGCCTTCGAGCTGGTCATCGAATCGCCGCCGAGTTTTCTCGAGCCTCTAGCA
>CAXBKC010000456.1:0-3360 GCA_963975615.1 uncultured Oleiphilus sp. | reverse complement strand
ATGCCGACCAAGTTGTGATAGCAACCGATGACCTGAGAATTCAAGAATTGTGTTTAACTATCGGTGCGACAGTTGTGATGACCTCTGCCGACCATCCGTCTGGAACAGATCGCTTAGAAGAAGTCGTTACTCAGCTTGGTCTTTCTGAAGATCACATAGTCGTCAATGTGCAGGGTGATGAGCCCTTGATTCCTCCTGAAATTATCAATCAAGTGGCTCAAAATTTGGCCGGTAATGTCGGTGCCGGTATCGCGACCCTTTGCGAAAGAATTCATGACCCGAAACACATTTTTAATCCGAATGTGGTCAAGGTTGTATTTGATGATTATGGTTTGGCAAGTTACTTTAGTCGTGCACCTATTCCTTGGGCGCGAGACAGTTTTGCTAACATGAGTGCCGATACAATGCCTGCGGGTGCAGAGTATTTCAGACATATCGGAATGTATGCCTATCGGGTTGAATTTCTAAAAAATTATGTCACTTGGCTGCCAAGTATGACTGAAAAGACAGAAAGCCTTGAGCAATTAAGAGCGCTTTCTAACGGCGTCAAAATTCATATTGAAGAGGCGCTCATTTCGCCGCCGGCTGGTGTCGATACCGAAGAAGATCTTCAACGCTTAAGAACCATTCTGGCAGGTTAGATTAAATAGATATTATGATTAAAGTGTTATTTGTTTGCTTAGGTAATATTTGTCGTTCACCTACCGCACAAGGTGTGTTTGAAGGGAAGTTGGCTTCTCGTTTTGACGGATCCTTATTTGAAGGCAAATCAATCAACGAGGCCTTCATCATAGATTCTGCTGGTACCGCCGATTGGCATACCGGAAAAGAACCTGATAAACGTTCTCAGCTTGCAGCCAAACAACGCGGCTACGACTTAAGTCAGTTGCGCGCGCGCCAAGTTTCGGATAAAGATTTTGCCAGTTTCGATTATATTGGCGATGGATAAAGCGAATTTAAGCGGGCTTCAAGAGCGCTGTCCTAGAAAATATCAGCATAAGCTTGCCTTGTTTTTAGATTATGCAGAAGGACCCGAGCTGGAAGTGCCCGACCCATATTATGGCGGTGAAAGTGGCTTTGGACATGTGCTCGACTTAGTTGAATCTGCAAGTGATGGTTTGATTGATCACATTTTCAAGAAAGCCTAAGTATGCTTAATCTGCAATCACGGTTTAGTTTGTCGCACTTGAACACCCTCAATTTGCCCTCTGTCGCATCGAAATATTTAGAGCTGGCAAGTGAAGCAGAACTGCTTGAAGCTTTTCAAACTTATTCCCTGAATGCCTCAAATACGCTGGTATTAGGTGGTGGTAGTAATGTGATTTTACCTCCAGTACTTGATCAATATATTTTATCCTTCAAAGCTAAAGCGCCTAAAGACGGTTCTAGCATCAAAGCAGAAGATCAAGGCTCTGTAGTAATCGAAGTTGAAGCTGGTGTGGAATGGGATGATTTTGTTAAGTATAGCGTCGAGAAAGCTTATTCTGGTTTAGAAAATCTATCATTAATTCCCGGAACAGTAGGTGCAGCACCCATTCAAAATATAGGTGCTTATGGTGTAGAAGTGGCTGACTCTATTCAAGACGTTAAAGTATTTAATATCAGCACAAAGAAGATTGAAATCTTTACTGCGGATCAATGTGAATTTGCCTATCGAGATAGTCTTTTTAAACGACACCCTGGGCAGTTCGTTATTATTAGTGTCAGTTTTCGACTAAGTAAAAAGCCTAATTTCATTTTGGAATACGGTGAATTGAGTGCTTTAAAAGATAAGTCGAACTTGAGTGGGGCTATTGTTAGGCAAACAGTAATCGAGGCTCGGCAAGCAAAGTTGCCAGACCCCAAAGTTTTGCCCAATGCGGGTAGTTTTTTTAAGAACCCTGTTATTTCATCCAAGCAACTCTCAGAGTTGAAACAACACTTTCCTAAGATAGTGAATTATCCTCTAGCGTCGGGAGAATATAAATTGGCTGCGGCTTGGTTAATTGACCAAGCTGGTTGGAAAGGCTTTAGAAATAACCATGTTGGTATTCATGATAAGCAAGCCTTGGTGATTGTGAATCATAAGCAAGGCACTCAAGCAGATATCCTGTCTTTGGCTAAGTTGGTTCAAGACTCAGTTTCTAAAAAGTATAATGTTTCTCTAGAAATAGAGCCCATCGAAGTCGGTCCCTGAGCTCGACGAAGAACGGTGAAGGGGTCTGACCCTATCTCAAAAAACGAAAGAAATAGAAATTAGATTTTAAGTAAGACGCGTTAAGAAGAAAAGAGGGTCATACCCCACGGTAGAAACAAGCGTCTCGTTCTTAGCGTGGGGTCAGACCCCAGAGAAGAGATTCTGGTGTCTGACCCCGATCGCATCGCACCTTTTGCGACACCCTTTTCAAGGGGGAGGCTAGGAGGGGGTAGGTTTTTTGGTGTAAAAGCAAGTAAGCACCACCCAGCCTATGACTTTTCAAAAAGAAACTGCCAAGGCTGAAGCGCCTCTAGCTCATAAGCGACTTCCAATAAGGTTTTTTCATCACCATATCGGGCTGAAAGTTGTATTCCGATTGGCACGCCATCAGCCGTCTGGCTGGCGGGAATCGCAATGGCCGGTGTTCCCGCTACATTTGCCAAGGGCGTAAAGCCTGCATAGCGCCTTAAGCGATCAAATAATATATCGAATGAATGTGTCGGGCTTAATTCGCCCAAAGGCCTGGGTGACTGCGCAATGACAGGTGAAAGGAAGAGATCATAGGTATCGAAAGCTTGCTGAAAGTATATAGCGTGTTTTTTTAAGCGGGCGATCATGAAGGGTGTTTGATATATATTCTCTCGATAGTACTTCGCTAAACCAATCGAAAGAGCATCCAATTTGTTAAGATCAAATTCCTTACTGAGTGAAAACTTGCCAGTCTTTTTTACCATGAAAGCGAGCATGCCCCAGTACATACTGAAATCATCAGAAAATTGTGCAGATGCAGGCACGCGCATTTCCTCCACCTGATGCCCGGCTTTCGATAAGACTTCGGCAGTGTTTAAGCAGGCATCTCGGGTTTCACGGTCTGTGCTATAGCCGGTGATCGAATCTAAAAAACAGCCTATTCTTAAGCGTTTTTTGTTAGCGCCTTTTACTAATGGAATAGGGGGAAGCTTTGGGTTCTGATATATTTTTTGTGCTTCAAAGTGATAATAAGCTGTATCGCGCACGGTTCTAGACACAATGCCTTCGCTAACAATATTGATGGGTAATGCTCGGGCAGCATATTCATTAATATGACGGCCTCGGCTGGGTTTTAAACCGACTAAACCACAACAGGCAGCTGGAATTCTGATAGAGCCACCACCATCATTGCCATGAGCAAACGGGACTACGCC
>CAXBKC010000455.1:0-3368 GCA_963975615.1 uncultured Oleiphilus sp. | reverse complement strand
TGGACAGAAATGAGTTAGGTTTGAAATTGAATTGGGAATTTGATTCATCAGAAAATCTGCAGAAAAATGTTCTGGTCAAGTAATTGTTGACACCTTTTATCTCTAACTAATTCCTTTGGCTCATAATAATGGACGTTTTGGGTATCTAAAATTTGGACAAAGTTTAACCTGAAAGAAACCCGCTAACTTGTCGTTGATGAAGTAGCCCTAGGCTCTAGGGCTACTTCATATTAGCAATCTGTATTTTCAGAAATTATGAGAGCATCTTCCAGTTCAACACCAAGATATCTTATCGTATTATCTACCTTTGTATGACCTAGCAAAAGCTGAACTGCTCGTATATTCTTTGTTTTTGCATAGACCGGAGTCGCTTTGGTTCGCCTCATAGTGTGGGTTCCATATAGGTTTGGATCTAATCCCAGATTGGATGCCCATTTCCTAACTATGCATCTATAGTACGAGTAGCTAATTGACTGTTGTTTCAATCTAGGGCTAGAAAAAATAAAATCGCTTGCGCTTAACGAAGCAAGTAAGAGCCATTTCATCAAACTTTGTTGTGTTCTGGCTGTAATTTCAAATTGAACTTCAATACCAGTCTTCTTCTGGATATGCTTAACTCGATTAAACATCCTGTCTTGGGAAGAAACATCGCATACTTTCAAAGATAGTAAGTCGCTTGCCCTAAGTTTGCTATCAATAGCCAAATTGAATAGTGCTAACTGCATCAAGTTATCCTCAATCTCGAGTCTGGTACGAATACGCCAAATTTATTCAAGCCTGAAAGGCTTTTTGACACCACTTCTTTGTCCACGGTTTAGTATGACCATGATGACCTCCTTTGGGGGTGACTGGTCATAGTTAGTAGGATTGGGATACAAATAATTACACGTCTACACTCATTTCTTAACAAAAAAAAGCTAAGTCTCGGTAGCATTTAGTACCACCGATCTTCGACTGTTCTTGTTTGATTTCAAATTCACATCATATAGAACACCACATCAATCAGTGATGATTTACCCAGCACAACATGAAAGCTCTTTAACATCCTTATTAAAAGTCTGGGCGCAAAGTTTTAGCCCTTCCACCATGGTTAGGTAAGGGAAAAGTTGATCGGCTAACTCTGTGACAGTCATGCGATTGCGAATGGCCAAGGCTGCACTCTGAATAATTTCACCGCCTTCATGTGCCAAAATTTGCGCACCGATAATTCTTCCGGTTTTCTTTTCTACCACTAATTTAATGAAGCCGTCGGTCTCGAAATTCGCTAGGGCTCGTGGCACATTTTCCATACCCAAAACTCGGCTGTCGGTGTCGATACCTTGCGCCTTGGCCTGAAACTCTGTTAACCCCACAGTGGCTACTTGCGGGTCGGTAAAGATCACTGCGGGCATAGTGGTTAGATCCAGTGTGGCATTTCCACCGGTCATATTTACACCGGCACGACTGCCTGCCGCTGCGGCAACATAGACAAATTGTGGCATATTGGAGCAATCTCCTGCGGCATAAATGCCAGAAATATTGGTCTCCATCCACTCATTAACAATAACCTCACCTCCTTCGTTAGTTTTAATACCGATTGCGGCAAGATTAAGTTGACTAGTATTAGCATTACGTCCGGTACTGATTAACAGTTGATCACCAATCACAGTACCTGCATTGGTTTCTAGCGTAAATTGTTCACCATGATATGAAACGCTTGTCGCCTGAGTGTGATTCAACACGTTAATGCCTTCTTTTTGAAAACATTCGGTCAGCTTCTCACCTAGCAAGGGATCTTCTGCATACAATAATGAATGACGCGCCAATACCGTCACCTCGCTACCTAAGCGGCGATAAGCTTGTGCAATCTCCAACGCGATCACAGAAGAGCCAATCACGATCAGATGGTGTGGTAGCGCTTTGGCAAATAATGCTTCTGTGGATGTCCAGTAAGGTGTGCCAGCAAGGCCATCAATCTGCGGGATCGTCGGTGTTGAACCAGTAGCAATTAATATTTTATCGGCATGTAGTATTTGCTCTGAACCATCAAGATTACTAATGATTAAGGTATTGGCATCGTTAAATCGAGCAAAACCTTTGATTAAACTCAGCGCAGGATTGTTGTCTAGAATATTTTGGTATTTAGCTGTCCGCAACTCTTCCACTCGGGCAGTTTGCTGCTCAGATAACAGCGCACGACTTAGTGCTGGAGTATGATTTTCTAGTCCAGCAAACGGGTTACTTCGTTGTTGTTGAGCCAATTGTGCTGCTCGAATTAAAATTTTTGACGGCACACAGCCAACATTGACACAACAGCCGCCAATCACATCACTGGCTTCAATGAGTGTAACCTTGGCACCGCCTTCGGCTGCTTTAATGGCGCAGGCAAATGCCCCTGAGCCGCTGCCAATGATGGCGACCTGTTGCTTTAAGCTATAGTCTTCTTTCTGGTTTGTGTCACCACGGATTGTCATGCCTTTAAGTTCTGTTGCAATGTAGCCTAAAGCATTAATCGCAAGGATAAGTTCAGCTACATTTACATCATCTCGAGTAGTGATATATGCTAAAGCGTTTTCGTAATACACCTCTGTTTTAATGACGCCTTCAACGGTATCGAGTGCTTCTTTAATATGTTTAACGCAGCTTGGGCAGGTCATACCCTGTATGGATAAGCGTATAGGTAATAAATTCATTTTTTTCCTTCAATTAAGGTAAACAATCATTGGCTTAAACGGCACAACTGTCATCGTCGCAGCGCTTATTTACGGGTGAAAAAATGTCCCATACAGAAACTGCCACCATCATTGCGAGTGCAGAATACGTCACATAGCTACTCCAGCCGTATCGAAACAAGGGGTAAAGTGATATCAAAAGTAGCGCAGGGCCGAACATACCCAGAGCACTACGATGCCACTGCCTATGGCTGAACCAGCCCAGTCCGTTTAGCACTAAGGCAACCCAAGCAAATAGAGGTAATAAAGTATTAACAAATTGGCCTTCCCATTGACTAAGAAACCCCAATCCAAGGGCAGAGCCCAAACTGGCAATCGCCGGGAAACACATGGCGCAGCCCATAGCAGAGATAACAGCACCCAAGGAGCCCGCTTTATCACCGATGCGTGTCAGCATATTGAATAAATTGGTCATAGCCTTCTTCCTATTGTTTGATAGTTGACGGGTAACCTGCGTTGGTGGTCGCATCGATTAACGCTTTGACCGTGGTTTTCTCATCATCAAAGGTCACAATTGCCACCTTGGTCTCAAAGGTGACATCGGCCTCACTGACGCCTGCAACATTTTGCAGCGATTTTTTCACCGTAAAAGGACAGGTGACGCAGTTCATGGTGGGCACGTCTAAGGTCACAGTTTGTGGTTTGGCAGCAGCAGTC
>CAXBKC010000454.1:0-3393 GCA_963975615.1 uncultured Oleiphilus sp. | reverse complement strand
ATTAATACTGCAGCCGCACCATCAACAATCCCAGATGAATTACCCGGTGTATGAACGTGATTGATCGTTTCAACTTGTGGGTAACGCTCTTTGGCAACGCCGTTAAAGCCCATTTCTCCCATCATTTGAAAGGATGCTTTTAACTTTCCTAGCGTGTCTAAATTACTATCTGCTCTTATTAATTCATCGTGAGCTAATATGGTTAAACCATTACGGTCAAGCACAGGAATAATCGAATTTTTGAAAGCAGTCTTTTCCCAAGCAGCTGCCGCTTTTTGATGAGAGCGCATAGCAAAACTGTCAACATCTGTTCGACTATAACCACCTAAGGTTGCAATTAGGTCTGCACCAATACCTTGTGGCATAAATCCGGTTTTGAAATTCGTTTCTGGATCTAAAGCCCAAGCACCACCATCGCTACCCATTGGAATACGAGACATCGATTCTACGCCACCTGCAACGACTAGTTGTTCCCAGCCAGATCGTACTTTCATAGCTGCAGTATTAACCGCTTCTAGACCAGAAGCACAGAAACGGTTTAAAACCATACCAGCAACATCATCATTCCAGCCAGCCGCTAAGGCTGCAGTCTTTGCAATAACAGCACCTTGATCTCCAACAGCGGTAACACAGCCCATCACGATGTCATCGACATCCTGGGTGTCGAATTGATTGCGCTGTTGAAGTGTATTAAGTAGTTGAGTAAGTAAGGTGACAGGTTTAACTTCGTATAACGCTCCGCTAGATTTGCCACGACCTCGTGGTGTGCGGATAGCATCAAAGATTAAGGCTTCGTTTATCATTGTTCTTTATCCTTATAGGTGGCCTAAGACACTATTAGAATAAGAAAGTGGTCGCTAGCAAGCAATGACAAAAGGTGACAATAAAATTGATCAATTCTTGCAGATAGGAATAAAAGAGGTATTTCTTCTGCTACCAATTTTAGAATATAGCTTTATTACATGAGGTAAGCACTACGCACGATGAGGGCTTTCTAGATATTCAGTGCTTTGCATTTCTAATAAACGACTTTCAGTGCGTTCAAATTCGAAAGACAGTTTTCCACCTAGATAAAGTTCATGAATAGCTGTTTCTGCAGAAATAATAACTTTAACGCTTCGATCATAAAATTCATCTACTAAATTAATAAAACGGCGCGCTTGATCATCAGTTTCAACACTTAGCTGTGGCACATTACTGAGAATCACCGCATGGAACTGTCTAGCGATTTCAATATAATCATTTTGACTACGCGGACCATCACACAGCTCGTAAAAATCAAACCACACTATATCGTCCGCATGCCTAAGTGCCTTAATTCTACGACCATTTATATCTAATTCTAGGTCTCGATCACCAAACTCTACGGCTAATTTAGTAAAGTATTTTTCTAGATTAATTGTTGCATCATCATCTAGGGGGTGATGATATAGCTCTGCCTGCTCTAAAGTTCTAAGACGATAATCGTTTCCGCCATCAACATTTACCACTTCGGTATGACGTTTAACTAAGTCAATAACGGGTAGAAATCGCGCCCTTTGTAGTCCGTCCTTATAAAGGTTGTCAGGAATGATATTTGAAGTACATACAAGCGAAACACCATTATTAAATAATTCAGTCATTAAACCCGCCAAGATCATGGCGTCGCCAATATCTGAAACGAAAAACTCATCAAAACAGATAACTCTTGCTTCATCACTTAAACGTTGCGCTACAATTGTAAGTGGATTTTTTTGGCCTTTTAAGGTTTTTAATTCAGCATGTACGCGCTGCATAAAGCGATGAAAATGGATCCGCATCTTTTGGGGGAAAGGCAGGCTCTCATAGAAATTATCCATCAGATAGGTTTTACCACGACCAACCCCCCCCCAAAAGTAGAGACCCTTAACAGGTACAAGCTTTTTATTGCTGAATTTATTAAACCAACGTTTAGCTTCTTTTTCGCGTCCTGCTTGATCTAGAATTAAACTTTCGTAAAGACTTTGTAGTTTATCGACAGCCATTTTTTGAGCCGGATCAGCAATAAAGCCATCCTTTTCAAGATCCTTCAAATATCTTTGAAGTGGTGATAACGGCGATGTATGCGGCATAATGCAAACCCTAAAACAAGCAAGGATGAAGAATAAGAGCCACTAGTTTAGCTTGCTCTCTACAAAGGAACGCTATTTTGCCGTGCTGCTTTATCAAGGTCAATTTTAGAGATAAAAAAGACCTAGCTATTGTCTTACTTAACAAGAGGTTTTAGTATCAGCTCTTACCTTATTAAATAACTAAGCTTATAAAAAAGAGAGTGTTGAAGTGAGTGAATTTATGGTTCAAATTTTAGCGGGTGTTGGTCTGTTTTTTTTAGGTGTTTTAGTAGGTGCGCTCTTCCACCGTTCCGTTCAGGGAGAAGCAACTAAAAATAAGCGTCTTGAACAAAAAATAGCGGAACTACAAGACAAGAATACTAAATATCAAGCAGAGGTGAGTGAGCATTTCATGGGCACCGCGGAAGCGTTTCGCACCTTAAATAAGAGCTATAAAGCAGTTCATGAACAATTAGCCAAAGGTGCTAGCAAGCTATGTCCTCAGGAACAAGCCGGAGACTTTCTTGCCTTGAGTAAAGATGGTGTAAGTAATAATGAATATAATGTTGAGCTCGACAACTTCACTCCCCCGATGGACTATGCGCCAAAATCAAATGGCGGTGGAACCTTGTCTGAAACATTCGGAATGACTAAATTATCTGAAGAACAATTAAAGACTAACGAGTTTGATAAAAAGGATGCTGCGAAGAAACTATAATTTTAAACGGGGTTATAGATATCTATAAACTCAAAATCTATTTCAAACTCTTGCTTTAGGTGTTCACCTAAGGCCATTATGCCGCCTCTTTCTGTGGCATGATGGCCTGCCGAAAAATAATTCACACCAGTTTCATTGGCTATATGAACAGTTGGTTCTGAAATTTCACCGCTTAGATAAGCGTCTAAGTCTAAACTAACCGCTTGATTAATCATTCCTTGTGCAGCACCAGTGCACAAACCAATGCTTTGTAATAATTTGGACTCATCTCCTATCAGAAGACAATCTCTTCCTAAGCTTTCGGAAACAATATCTTTAAATTCCTTAGACGTTATCGGCTCTCTAAACTTTGCCGCCACACCTACAGAGAGCTTTGAGTCGGGGTCAAGTGGACCGGTGATATCCAAATTTAAGCATTGTGCCAGTTGAGCGTTATTTCCAACAATTGGATGAACATCTAAAGGTAAGTGGTACGCTATCAAACTAATATTATGTTGCAGAAGTGATTGGATTCTTTTTTTCTTAATGCCGGTAATTACTTGGTCTTCACCTTTCCAAAAAAAACCATGATGCACTAAAATAGCATCTGCTTTATTGGCTATAGCC
>CAXBKC010000453.1:0-3420 GCA_963975615.1 uncultured Oleiphilus sp. | reverse complement strand
GGTTTATTCTACACGGACGTTATACCTGTTTAGCACGAAAACCACGATGCGGCAGTTGTATAATCGAAGATTTATGCGAGTACTCCCCACCAAAAAAAAAGTAAAGAATTATGCTCGCTTAAAGTAATAGATTCCTTAGGGAATCTATTACTTTTCATTTACAAAATTAAAAAGTCCGACTATGGTGTATTTAAGTATAACCAAGGGCGATTTTGTAGTGAATTATTTGAGTGTTAATGTTCAAGTTAAAATATACAAGGATATGAATGGCTATTCATTCCCAGTTGTTGTTCAGGATGGCTTGCCTTGCTGCTTGTACCTGAATTCTTATCTTAATGGCAATCATAATTCCCCACTTTCTACATCTAAATCACGCAATTATAAGCAAGTGTCCTCATTCTATACCCTATTGAAATATGCCTACGAGTTGAAGTTTTTATATAGCTTCTTCACGGATGAAGGTATTGACCTCGTTGAGCGTGTCGCAAGTGGCACTTTTTTATCTATTGAAGAAATTGATAGCTATATTCGTGCCTGTAAATTCTATATCGATACTGAAGGTGAGAACAAAGACAGAACAGTAGTCAGCCTAACAGATAAAAGAATCAGAGATGCAATACATGCGACATCCAATAGCCATCCAGAAGTGTCAGCGCATACTTTTAATCAACGCCTCAATCGCCTGAAAGCCTACATTGAATTTTTATACGTGTTCCGTCACTACGATAAAGCTGAAACGAAACAGCAAGGCAGCACGGATGACCAATTTTATAAATTTAAGCTCTACGTAAGTACAGCAATATCTAGCACCCGAAAAGGTAACACCATTACTAAAGATGCCTTTGAATCAGCGATCCCATCCGATAAATTTTTTGATTTGTTAAATACTATTCAAGAATGCTCCCCTAATAATCCATTCAAGTCGAACAAACTTCGAAATCAAATAATCGCCCAAATATTGATTGATACCGGGGTACGAGTGGGTGCTGTATTGAAATTGAAAGTGAGTAATTTAGTGGATGATTGGAGCAACCCTAGATTCAAACTCACCCGAACGCCCAATGATCCAACGGACACAAGGCGTCTTCCCGCGGCGAATAAAACAAAAGCACTTTCTGTTCCAATCTCTCGTGATTTAATGAAGCTCATTAAGCTCTACATCGAAACTGTGCGCAAAAGTACCCCACATGCACATGAGCATGATTTTGTCTTCATCTCGGACAAAGGAAGAACCAAAGGAAAACCATTATCTTACAACGCAATGCGCAAGATCGTTAAAAAGTTTGGGGATACTGTTGGGATAGCACTGCATCCACATTTACTTCGTCATAAATGGAATGAAATCTTTGAAGATAACGCCAAAAACAAAGGGTTTTCAGCAGATAAAATCGAAGACCTTCGAAAGTATGCGATGGGTTGGAGCGAAGATTCAAAGATGGCATCAGTCTACAACGAATTCCAATTGGCGGTGACGGTGGCTGAAATTTCATCGAAGAACCAGAGCCAATCCGTGCCCAAGCTGAGAGGTAACCAATGAACAGCCTTGAAATTAACAGTGTTAAAAATAACTATGAAGGAAAAAGAACCTTTCAGTCAAAAACAGAGGGCTATGAGTTCGATCTCTTTTCCGATGAATGGGTAATTGGTTACAAGAAAACACTTTATCTAGATTGGATGAATACATTAGACAACGACGTTTTTATCGACCTACGGTTAGCTATCGCTCACGCTGCTAAAAATTATGATTATGGTACTCTAACTGGTCGTGTGAGCATATTAAAAACCATCTGCCAGTACTTAACGCCAGCAACATTTGAAGGTTGGTGGCTAACGCTCACAAGCTATAAAAAGAATGTAAAGAATACTTTATTCTCGCTTTGTGAGCGAAGTAATGAATACCAAAGTTATCACCTTAATCCGCTCTATGACATCGTTAAAGATGAGAATTTAGGTAGTTACGATGGCTCAAAAAACATCTTTGATGAAACAACAGGTTCTTACAGTCAAATTGAGCGTGACAACCTCCTTGAAGCACTAAGAATTGAAACGGTCAATGCACTACCTAATGTGATTACAGCAACTTTCTCCTTCACTCGGCTTAGAACTGTTCTGGCTTGTCAGTTGATGGTTGCCATCGTAAGAAGGCCCACGCAATTGGTTCAACTCAAATGGTGTGACCTCTTGCGGGTGGGCCAGGCGTTTAAGTCGCACAAGGAAAGCAATCGAGATTGGAAGCCTTTAACACAGCATTACTTTTCTGATGTGGAGCAATTGCACCTGAGAACTTTCAAAGGTAAAGATGGAATGTTTAGGTTCAATGCTGAATCACGCTCACATCGCTTGGAGCCAAACCTGTCTGAACTGCTGCTTCAGTATTACAAAGTTTATGAGACCACCCTTTGTGCTTCATTGAGCCAGAACGATATTGCACTTTCCGAGAGTGAAACGAAGGAGATAATTCAACAACTTCCCCTGTTTCCAGATCAAAATCTATTTTCAGCGAAATTTGAAATTAAAGAGAACCTCTTTCGCTCCGTGAGCGACACATCCGAAGCTTTTCATATTTCTGCGGATAGGCTTACACACAACATCACTTACCTCTTCAATAAAAAATTAGGCATTAAAAGTGATCGAGTAGCCCGTAAGCCCCTTATCTTTAAAAATAATCGCTGGCGTCACACCCAATTAACCCTTGCCGCTTGGATGGGGTTAAGCCCTGCGCAAGTTGCCGCCATTACGGGAGTCTCAGTGGATGCAATAAAACCTTACCTTGATTTAAAAGCGCCTGAACGAGTCAAAATTGACGAAGCCTTTGCGGGTAACAGCATCATACAACGATTTGATAGTGTTTCTTCAAAACAATTACAGCAACACCCTGATTTTAAAGTTAAAAGCTCTTTTGATGAAGAGATGGGACACAAACTTAACCCAGCCAATTGCGCTAGTTGTAAGTCCAAAGGTGGTGCCCCAATGGGGTGCTATCCATGTGATAATTTTCGGCCGCTAGAAACCGCAAACCATCAACAATATTTGGATAAAGCAGAGCGAAAGCTTGAAATTAATAGTAACTCTGGCCATCCAGCCACCATTAATCGACTACAAACTATTGCTCTCTATATCAGAATAACTATTGCCTTGTGTGAAGAGCGGAAAAACTTGAAATTGGAAGCGCAAAAATGAGGACAACCAACAGATATCTTGATAACCAACGAGCTTACGTTACTAAAAAGAAAGCGCAGCCGCTGATTGGATTTACCAACGATCAAGATGAGCCTGCATCATGGAATGATATTGCTGTGACGTTTACCTACAGCGATGGCAAGAAGATGAATATTTATTTTTGCAATCTAAATAAAAATTATCCAAGAATAAAGACTCGCTTCACGGACGATGATCGATTACCGCCTGAAACACATGATT
>CAXBKC010000452.1:0-3428 GCA_963975615.1 uncultured Oleiphilus sp. | reverse complement strand
CTCTGGCAAGTAATCGAAGAGAGTTGCGGTTTCGTCAAAAAACAAAGGAGCGTAATATTCAATGCCGTGTGGTTTTATGGCTTCTTTAATATTTCGAATTAAAGGTGAGTTGGCTGCCGCATTTGGGAATCTTTCTAGCCATTTATTACGAAACTTCATCCTGCTTTCTTTATCCCAGGGGAATTCATTGGCTGGAAGAATTTCTACATCTTTAAGTTTATCTTTAGAGCGCTGATTCTCGGGATCAAAACTGCGCAGACTTTCAATTTCATCATCAAATAGTTCTATTCGAACAGGCAGGTCGGACCCCATAGGGTAAACATCAAAAATCGCACCTCGAACGGTGAATTCACCATGTTCATAAACAGTATCGACGTGGCGATAGCCGACGGATTCAAGCTGCCTTCTATAACTAATAATATCGAAGGTTTGGCCAATCGCTAAAGTAAGCGAGTGACTTTGTAAAAACTGTTTAGGTGCCACCCGATGTAAAAGCGTACTTAAGGGTAGAATTAAAATCCCTTTCTTCAAATGAGGTAGGCAACTTAATGTTTTAAGGCGCTGTGAAATAATATCTTCATGTGGCGAAAAGGTATCGTAAGGCAGGGTTTCCCAATCAGGAAAAACAAGAATATCGCCTTCATCCTTCCTATAAAAACGAAGACTTTGTTCTATTTCAAATGCTTGTTGTGAATCTTTTGTGATGCAGATGCAAAATTGATTCAGAGACTCAAGAATTTGCTTGATGATATATGCAGAGGAGCCTGTTGGAATATTACCAAAAAAACGATGGTCTTGAGCTTTTGTTGGTAAGTTACTTGATATAGATTTTTTAAGAAGATTGTTATTATGCATGCGCTACAAATAGGCCTTAGAAATTTGCCCACATAATACAGCTGCTTATAGGCTTTTGCACCTTTACAGACGATTTATCTATAAATGGATCTAAGCTCAATATCACACGGTACTAGGAACTTTCACACTTATATTTAGCTAGGGCTAACGTTTATATTAATTGGGATTTGTGGCATAATCCGCGACCATTTTAAACACGTCTTTCTAGTTAGGGTATTCTCTTGTTAACAACTGCAAATATTACAATGCAATTTGGCGCTAAACCGCTATTTGAAAATGTCTCTGTTAAATTCGGTGATGGAAACCGTTACGGCCTTATCGGGGCAAATGGTTGTGGTAAATCTACATTTATGAAGATACTAGGTGACGACTTAGAACCTAGCGGTGGCAACGTTTCTAAAGAACCACATGAACGTTTAGGTAAGTTAAAGCAGGATCAATTCGCATACGAAAAATTTAATGTTGTTGATACCGTCATTATGGGGCATACAGAACTTTGGGCAATAAAGTCTGAACGTGATGCCATCTACGATAATCCTAATATGACAGAAGAAGACGGCATTCGTGCAGGTGAGTTAGAAGCCGAATTCGCTGAAATGGATGGTTACACAGCAGAATCGCGTGCTGGTGAATTATTACTTGGTGTTGGAATCCCTGTCGACCAACACTTCGGACCAATGAGTGAGATCGCACCTGGCTTCAAGTTGCGAGTTCTTCTTGCACAGGTATTGTTTTCTGAGCCAGACATCATGTTACTGGATGAGCCAACAAACAACTTGGACATCAACACTATCAGATGGCTCGAAGACGTATTAAACGAACGTAACTGCACCATGATTATCATTTCTCACGATCGTCACTTTTTAAACAGTGTGTGTACGCACATGGCCGATTTGGATTACGGGGCGCTTCGTCTTTTTCCAGGTAATTATGATCAATATATGACGGCATCAACACAAGCCAGAGAGCGCTTGTTGTCTGATAACGCCAAGAAAAAAGCGCAAATTGCAGAACTTAAATCCTTTGTTAGCCGTTTTTCAGCGAATGCCTCAAAATCTAAGCAAGCTACATCACGCGCTAAACAAATTGATAAAATTCAATTAGACGAAGTCAAACCGTCTAGCCGTCAAAGCCCTTACATACGCTTTGATCAAGAGAAAAAGCTACACCGCTTAGCGCTTGAAGTGGAAGGTTTAAGTAAAACCTATGATGAAGCCTTATTTAAAGGTTTGAATTTAATGGTTGAAGTTGGCGAGCGAATCGCCATTATCGGCCCTAACGGTATCGGTAAAACGACACTACTTCAGTGCTTAACGCAAACAATTGAAGCAACAAGTGGCGTTATAAAATGGTCTGAGAATTCAGAAATCGGCTATTACGCTCAAGATCACGCACACGACTTTGCTGAAGATATGGTCTTATTGGATTGGATGAAACAGTGGGGCAAAGAGGGCGATGACGAACAGGCAATACGCGGAATTTTGGGCCGCTTACTATTTTCGCAAAATGATATCACCAAGTCGGTTAAAGTGATTTCTGGTGGTGAGCAGGGCCGTATGCTTTTCGGTAAAATGATGCTGCAAAAACCCAATATTTTAATAATGGATGAGCCAACCAACCACCTGGATATGGAATCAATAGAGTCTGTTAACTTAGCGCTTGAAAACTATGAAGGTACACTACTATTTGTGAGCCATGATAGAGAGTTTGTTTCTTCACTAGCGACACGTATTATTGAATTAACCCCGCAGGGCGTGGTTGACTTCAATGGTACTTATGACGAGTACTTACAAAACCAAGCGTAGGTCTTTTCTTCTACAAAAAAATACTAGATCAAGTGTCTGGTATTTTTTTGTTCAGAATTTTACATAAGTAACAAACTTACTTTTTGTATGTTTTATCCAAATATTTAACAATATCAACAGACTCAAAAAGCTCAACACCTGTATTAGGATCGATTAAAAATGGAACTTGTACATTCCCATGCTTCTTGAAGAAAGCATCTCTTTTTGTATTCTTTATAGGCTCGTAAGCTTTTAGCGAAAACCTCAATTTTGCTGACCCCATATCAGACAATTGCTGTTTACCTAGATTAATTAACAAGTAGGGAAGCTCTAGCTCGCTTAAGCGCTCTCTGACAATGCGAGAGTATGGGCTTGACTCAAAACTATACAAGGTGAGTGGGTGCCTAGCTGCTCTTGCGGGGGTGTAGTTCTTACCAGCATTGAGTCTGATCGAACTGGCTAGTTTTGATGCTAAGTTATTAACTAAAGTATTCTCTAATTGTGCCGGCACAACACTGCCTCTGTATTCCTTGTAGAGATAACGAATAATATTATCTCTGCCAACAATATTTTTATCAGTGTTTGGATCAAACAGCCTGGGTAGCTCGGATGTGCCAGATTCTTCTTTTAATTCCTTAATACTATTGCCACCGACAGGGCATGGGACAATCATGGTATTAAGATTTAATTCGGTGAGAGCTTCGCGCACAAAACGACAGTTTGGGCATGCTTCTTGATCAAACAAGATTGGGCTTTTGGGTGGTTGGTCTATGGTTTTACTAGCAGAGG
>CAXBKC010000451.1:0-3431 GCA_963975615.1 uncultured Oleiphilus sp. | reverse complement strand
ATTTTTTGGCTGTAGCCTAGTGATATCAAGGGTTACAGAGGAGCGTGGTGACAAACCGTTCTTTTAGTCAGAGAACCCTGTCATGCTTCTGCTGGCCTGGTAAGCCACCAGTTTAGCGGGTTCATTATTTTGATAATGATATTGCGGGCGGATATTTAAATTGGCGCTGTCGATATCGTTTTTGGCAATACCGGCTTTATCTATTCGGCTTAAAAACTGGCTAATGGCCTTATCTGACTCGGTTTTAGCTTCTTTTGCTGTGGGCGCATCAACCACTACCTCAATATCAATAGTGGCCATATCGGCCTCAATGCTAATTTCGCTGCTGCCGATGGTTTCTAAGTGGGGAAATGGTAAGTCTGCCGCAAAAGCCGGTAAAGCACTGAACGCCAACACTGATGACATGATTGATGCCAATGCTGATGTGCGTACTGAAGGAAAGGTTAAGGCTGACAATGAGTTAGAAAAAGTAAGCAGGTTCATGTGTGGCTCCAAATAAAAGTGATGTGCCTTAATTGTAATTTGTTTTATTAAGCTTATAAAATCCCAATTTACTTCAATTACCATTTTTATGTCAACGTATGGGTTCAGCTGCAATACAGTCTAACCATTAATGTGGATCTTTTCGATTTTGCCTTTCTTTTCTGCCAGACAGTCACGAAGTGACAAGCGCCGCAGGCAAACACACCAGCACATTCATTTGAAGTCAGAAGGCCGAAGGCAAAACCCTGTTTTAGGCTACCGCTTTTTATGATGTCCTCTGGCGTTAGCCAGAAAATGGACATTTCATTTTTCTTTTTGTCTTTAAAGATCTTTTTTTCTTTCTTTCTTTTAAAGAATATTAAGAAAAATCAAAAAAAGAGGGGCTAAAGAACAGTACTAACTTCGCAATGTTAATTTGTACTTTAAGATTAATAACAGAGACATAAAAAGATAGATCGAATAAGGGGATATCCTGTTTCAAACAAGAAAAAATGAATACATCAACAGTAAAATAGGCGCAATAAATGCCATTTAACGGCCTCTAATCAAACGTCAGGCACCAAAAACATCAGCGTGATGCTGATATTGGCGAGTCATTTAGATAAGCCCAATAAGGTTAGTTGGGCGAGGCGTGGTAGCGTTCGCGCGTGTGATATGAGTGGATCAAATCGAGGAGTTCTTGGGTGGGTTGGACGCATGTCACATTATGACGCAGAGATCCGTCTTGCTTATATCGAGAGCTAGGGTAACGAGGTTTTTGTTTAAATGATTTGCCTGCCAGTTTTAATTTGGCTTCATGTTTAGCCGCGGATACTTTAACCGTTTGCCTATCCGCCCCGAGCATATTCATAAGCTTAGTCGTAAGCGATTTATAGCTCGCTTCGGCATGAAAAGAGGCGACATGGCCATCTTCATAGACGCTAACCGTGTGACTGTTAATATACCCACACTCAACTAACCGGCTAAAGTAAAAATACCAGGTAGACTCAGGAATATAAACACCATGACGCTTTGCGACTTCCATTCTGAGTGCATCATGTGTGACGTTCTCACCGCCTTTACGCTTGGCGACAACGATCATCCCATTGTTAACGTTACAGTGAACCACAAGGGCTGATAACATATAGGAAATCGTTTTTTTAGAGCGTTTTTGAGTATTTGCTCTACCCAATCCATCATCATTCACCAAAAACTCCTCACGATAAGGGAGAAGTTTTGATTGTGCTAACAGGATCTTTGTATGCTCAGGAAGTCGTGAGCTTTTAAAGCCGTTCCGTGACGCTTCGTTTGGCCTAAACCCAACTGCGCCATTATGTGCTTTAACCGAAGCGGCAGTGTCTTTTATCGTTAAATTAATCTTATCGCGCTCTGCTTTTCTCGCTTTTGTTAACCGAATAGTTTCATCAACGACAGAGTAGGCTTGGCCCTCTGGGTAATCAGCAGCACTGAGCGAACAATCACATAAATCACGATATGAAGATAATGGGGGATTGTCAGCGCTATAAAGATGACCGTCAGGATGTGAAAGCGGATTAGTTTGTTGCATCAGACACACTCTCAATAGGCATGTTTGATCGAATGAAGATCGCCATGTCATATTGAATGTATCTGTTTGAGGATTTTGGTTGTCTAGTGCCGTTCACGCGCTGTTGTTTTTTCATTATTAGATTCTCATATGTTTTAGGGCTGTTTGGGTTACTAGGCCAAACATTGAAATTTAATATAATGGAAACGATCATAAAGATCAAACATTAGTTACCGATTGATTTTTGAGCACAAAAAAGCCGACCCATATGAGTAAGTCGGCTTTTTTGTCGAATGCTATATAGTTAGATTAGTGGTCCAACACATTCTAGTTTTGAAAAATACACTACATAAAAGACTATGTAGTAGTGTGCTATGTAATGCACTTTTATCAAAACTATGTATAGTTTAAATTCAAAAAAGAAAATGTCAAACCTTGCATCAAATTCCAGAGGAGTTACAACCAACCAATTTGATGCCAGCAAAGTAAAAAAGGTGGTAAAATGCAATTCTCATCAGAGTATCAGATAAACTTTTCAGACATAAATATAGGAAACCACTTATCAAGCAGTAACTATTTATCCTATGTGAATAACACTATCGCTGATTACTTCATTAGCTTAGGCTTTAAAATAGATGACTTCTTTGGCTATAAATACATCATGACCAATGTAGAAATGGATTTCAAATCAGAAATAAAGTATCCAAGCACAATACATTCCCATATGGACATTTCATTTATAAAGAAAACTAGAATTATATTTTCAATTTCATTCGAGGTAAATGGAACAATAAAATTTATCTGCACTGTTACTGGCGTATTCCTTAATAAAACTCAAAAACCACACCCCATAGATAACTCAATGAAAAAGGTTCTAAAAAATGATATTTAAAGGAAAAGTAGCTCTGGTTACAGGTGGCAACAAAGGTATTGGGTTAGCTATAGCGAGCGAATTTAAACGCAACGGTGCAACCGTTATAGCAACAGCAAGAAAAGATATAGATATAGAAAACTTGGAGCTTAATGGTTACATACCTGTAAAGCTGGACGTTTCTAGTGACGACTCAATACATCAAATGCAACTAGAGCTAGCGGAAAAAAATTTAAAACCGGATATACTAATTAACAATGCGGGATGGGCAGAGTTAAACCTTTTAAGTAAAACTTCTATCGATAGTTGGAATGAGACTATAAACACGAATCTCAACTCCGTGTTTAAACTAACAAAAATATTTACAAAACATATGTCAAAAAATAAGTTTGGCAGAGTAATTAACATATCTAGTGTATTATCGGCATCGCCACAAAAAGGATTCTCTAGCTACTCAGCATCAAAATCAGCAATAGAATCCTTCACACGAGTTGCAGCTCTAGAGTATGCAAAAAGAGGTGTTACATTTAATTGCATTGCTCCAGGATTTGT
>CAXBKC010000450.1:0-3436 GCA_963975615.1 uncultured Oleiphilus sp. | reverse complement strand
TTAAAACGAGCTAAGAAAATCGAGTGGGAACACGTCCACCTTTAGATTTAACAAGTTGAGAATGGTAAGAAAACCCTTGTGTAGGAGGGATTTTAAACATTCTCATCTAGCGCTCAAGTTCTTTGCTTGCCTTCTTGCGATACGTAAAGGCCCCAACCTAAAAAGGGACCTTTCATTTGGTTGCTCTTCGCCCATCGGGCGGAAGATAAAATCTCAGCTCAACGGATGTCCAGTCTATTGACTGCCAACTACCTTGAAAAACACCGCAGGAGAGGCACTAATCTCATTTGAAATCATCATTTTCATTTCTCCTTGAATAAAGTTTTTCGAATTCTCTGGCAACGGAAGACCAGTTGGAAGTGGGCTCACTTTCGTGACCAGACACCAGTCTGTATTTGCATCGTTACAATGCAGTATTCGCTTTTTCCAACCTCATCTACCTGAATCACTATCGGCTACGTTGGCTTTCCCAAACTACCCATCAACATCAATAGAATGTGTAGACACTTTATTAGAGGATAAATCGTCAGAGGTATTACCCTGAGTATTATGAGTATTCACAAATAATTGAAGAATGAATACACCATAATTCGGAATTAGGCCTTAGAATGGCGAATCGAACGTGGACACTACCTTCTCTCTAAATCCGCCTAAAAGCTCAAAAGACTGAGATATTAAACCTATAATATTCTTAGATGTGGTTGTATCCAGAGAATCGGATTGCAAGGGCTTTTGTTTATAGCTACTTCCAAATTCTAGTTTGTTAGTACCTCTAGGTGAAATGCAATCTTTCATGACTTCATTTTTATCAAACGATACTATTTCTGACAGATTAACATTGACGGGGGTTCTAAATATTACAGGTTGATCGGGTATTTCTTCTGCTATTCGATTAGCAAATTCGACAAGTTTTGGCTCTGCAAATGTGAATAGCCATGCTTGTTGGTCAACTGATGTCGTCATACGTAAAATACGGCCTAATACTTGCCTAAAGTAGAGCTCGGTTTTAACTCTGCTGAGGTGACAACATACTTGCAACCGTGGGATATCCGTTCCCTCACTTATCATCCCAACACTGACAATCCAGTTGATCGAACTGTTCCGAAATTCATTTATTTTATGTGAAGGTTCGTCTTCTTTATAGGTAACAATTTGAGCGGTTTGATTAAACTCCGTTTTAAGCATGTTGAAGATATATGCAGCGTGCTCTGTTGATGAGGAAACAATAAGCCCTGCGGCATTAGGATTGACCTTCTTGATGATTTTAAGCTTGTCTGTTGCTAGTGTTAGAATATGTCGGAGCGCTTCATCATTTTTGATGACCGATTGATAAGGAACTGATGTACCTTTGAATAATTCATCAAAACAGCTAAAGGTTTTTGTCTCATTGTCTTCGTCAGTAACAGATATTTTTTCGTTATCTATCAGTACTATTTTGGGACTTCGACACACAACGTCAATAATGGCTTCTTTTAGACCATAAATAAAATCACATTGAATTTTATTATCTGGGTCAGTATATCGAGACAAGGCAATAGGAGCCTGGTCTGAACGCCATGGAGTCCCCGTCAAAGCTAAAGTGTACTGAGCTTTGTCTTGTATATTGAGTAAAATCTCTTCACCCCAAGCATTTGCATCTTCAATCGTTCCCCCTGAACAATGATGGATCTCATCAAAGATCACCAATACTCGATTTCTCTCTAGTAATTGCCAAAAGTCTTCTTTAAAAGATAGCATTCCTTGATAAGTATAAGAGCAACCGATAGAACCAATCACACCATCAAAACGACATGACAACCTGTGTGAAAATGTTTTCTGAATTCCCTGTGCAATATTCACTGAAGGCGAAAAACAAAGAACAAAATCGATAAGACCTTGTTCAAATAATTTAGCCGTCACCTCAGATTCCATAACCGTCTTCCCAGCCCCTGGAGTAGCCAAACAGAGGAAATGCCTTTGGCTAGTATTAAATTGCTTTATGGCGTGATTGACGCACTCTGACTGCCATTGCCTTAATTGCATTAGATTAACTTCTGTTGGTGAGCGAGCACCGTCTTAATCGCCTTTATCTGTCCCAGTAACTTCGAGCTATTTTCTCTAGCAATCATATATTGTGACTCCAGATGCGTTTTCATTTCAGGGAATGAATTGTATAAACGCATATATTCTTCGGACTCTCCTATACTGGTGAGTAAATCAACTTCAGATTGTTTAAGACGTTGTTCTAGTTGTTGTATTTTATCTTTACTGGTATCTTTTGTTAACGATAAGGAATGATCATTTTGCTCATCATTAGTGCTTATAATGAAATTCGTTTTTGAAAATAACTCTGTCTTCTGGTACGAGATAGATTTTAAGTCTTCGGTTTGATATTTTTCCAAAAGCCCTTTTTTAACCAATCTAGATATTTGTCGATAAATGAATTTATATGCTTGGCTTACACTTTCACAGCCTTGTGAAACCGCAAAATATGCATCACGTAATTCTATAACTTGAAAACGATTGAAGCTCTCATCCTGGAGAATAGTATGTAATGTTGAGCATATTTTGATTGAAATTTTTGACATAACGTTCTCACAGGGCTCATTGCTCACTCTTTTTGAGTGTTAGATGGACATAAAAAACAATTGCGGATTATAGTCCGTGGCTTTATAAGCCGCAACTTTAGATAGTCTTTCTTTTTAATGAGATTAAAAATGAGAGACTTAGCCGTACAATTTGGATGCAAACTAAGAGCTAAACGTAAAGATCTTGGGATATCACAGGATAAAATGGCTTTATTAGCAGAAATTGATCGCAGTTATGCGGGAAGAATTGAGCGTGGTGAGGTCAACATTACACTTGAAAAGGTGTATCAATTAGCTAAAGTGCTCGAGTGTGATGTAAAGGAGTTACTTCCTTGATGATAAAAATTACAGCACCTAGACTCCTAGCATTAGAATAGTCCTAACTCGTATTTTGCACCAAAGTAAGTTATAAGCGATAAGCAGCAAACATACTTTTACTAACCCCAAATGGTATACATAGACGAATTCAAAGAAATTGAACATTGGGATCAAGTTATCAATAGAATCATTTTGTGAACTTCATTACTTTTAAGATTAGTCTGGTTTTTCTTAATATTAAAGTTTATGAGAGTATTGAAAATACAGCATTATCAGTATTTATCGCGCCAATACCTAGGGTATTAGAATTGGATCATAAGCATGTTGTTATTATCTGAAGTGATAAATCTTGCAATAAACACTACAGAGCGTATAACTTAACTATTAACATTTATGGTATAAATCTCATGTTAAACGACTTCAGCTCTATCAAACAAGAAAAGCATGCACGACAAAACAGATATGCGAAGCGAGTTTTGGCTGGGAATATTCCTTCTGAAAATCGTTGTATTTTGGTAGGCTACAGAAAGTCTAAAGTCAATTTAGTTGTT
>CAXBKC010000449.1:0-3452 GCA_963975615.1 uncultured Oleiphilus sp. | reverse complement strand
AACTGCCTGATTGTTAGATCAACGGTTGTGTAATGAGGTACTGATTCTGTTCGAACATCTGCAGGGGCACGTTTTTGGCTTCCTACCCAATTAAGTTGAGGTGAAATTAACCAGTCATCATTAACTTTCCACTCGGATCGCATATAAAATTGCTGATTTGGTGTTTCGCCTACTTCGTCTTTACTTTGTTTCTCTTTGGTCTTCTGATAAGCGTAATTAGCTAAAATTCTATGCTGCTTAGAAAATTCATAATCTAGTTCGAATTCGAGACCATTACCTTTAAAGTCGCCGCTGTTTTGCCATTGTTTTTGATTGTTTGCTATATCGACAAGGGAAATAAGGCCTTCTACTTCATAGTGGAAAATATTTACTGAGTATCTTAGCTTTGGGGAAACTTGCTGTGAAAGCGCTAACTCGTAAGTATCAATTTCTTCTGGATTAAGGTCTTCATCACCAAGATTTACTGGATTGCTAGCAACGAATAATTCATTTATTGTCGGCGCCCTGAAAGCTCGACCGTAAAGTAATTTAGTTGTGATGCTGTCGGTGGTTGCCCAGACCAGAGCCAATCTAGGGTTTACAGTATCGCCAAAATCAGAATAATCATCGTAACGAATGCCTGAGGTGAATGCCCAGTTGTCAGCAAATAGCCACTCATCTTGAACGTATAACGATGTATTTGTTCTGTGTTTTTCAGGTAAGAAAACCTCATCCGTATCGGCTACTTCTTCTAACCCTCCGGGGCGAGGGGTAAATGGGAACGGTGCAAATAGAAAGTTCTTTTGTTCTTTCGTTTCGTATATGTCTCCCCAGAAAAAGCCAGCACCCACTCTGATAATATGCTTATCTATGCCGTTATATTCAGTATCAATATTAAACCTAGCCTGTTCTTCACGGAACTCAGGGTTACCTATCATCCCGTTAGGGAAGAGTGGCTCATTTGGAAATGTCCCAATTGGATAAAATGCATTGCTGCCGGCAGGAAATAGAATATTATCTTTTTCTACTTGTTGGTCATTATAGTAATAACTGGCAGTGGCTTTAATTTTTAGTTGATCGACAAGATTATTAAAGTGATGTGTATAATCAACATTCACTCTATCAGAAGAAAATTTAGGTGAAGGGCTTAAGGCTTCCGCAACACCTATCCCTGTTTCTACATTATCTCTACCTTGATAGCCAAGATGAAGAACCCAATCTTTTTGGCTTAGCTCCAGACGCATATCAATCATTTGTTTGCCAGTATTGGTTTCACTCGGTGCAAGAGAAGCTGAGGTGTTTGTAATAGAGTCAAAAAATGACTGAGTATCGGCATTTACTTGTTCTTTGAAACCATCTGTTTCAGTATATTCAAGTGTAAAACCTACATCTACAGGGGTGCTTCTATTACCATAAGAAAGCCAAGCACTTTTAGTATTAAAGCTGCCTGAACTAAAGCCAGCTTCGCCTTTAGGTATATCATTTGCAGATTTAGTTGTAATGTTGATTACACCAGCGAATGCATCTGCTCCATATAGAGCTGAGCCAGGTCCTCGGATGACTTCGATCTTTTTAATAGCTTTAATCGGCATACCAGCCCATACGACAGAGGGGGTGCCAAGATAAAGTGATGAGATGGGGATGCCATTAATTAGGATGAGTGTTTGTGCGCCATAAGCTGAAGTAATGCCGCGAATATTATATTTCGGGGTGTAATCGATAGGATTTCTGCTTATATGCATGCCGGGTACAGTTTCCAGCACTTCTTCAATATCTCTTGCCCCCATGGCAATAATATCTTCTTCGGTAATAACCGTTGCCACAGCGGCCGCTTTATCTAAAGGTGTAGCTGTACCGCTGGCGAGCGTAGTGACACGAATTTGGCCTAACTCTTCAAGAGACATTTCCCATAAGGATTCATCATTAGCTAGTGCAAAGTTCGCTTGCAATAGACCGGCAAGAATTATAGGTGTCGTTAGTGCTTGTACTTTAGTGAATGTTGTTTTTTTTATGTTCACGAAATTCTCCAATATAAGGAGCTAGTTACTGATATTTTTTTATTTATCTTTATATACCCGTATTTGAGTATAGACAGCAATGAGAATTTGTCATTTCTTATTCTAGGGCGCATATATTCAACGAATCGATGGAATTACTTGAGCGGCCCAGGCCTTTCTATACCGAAGCCCTGAGCAAAGTCGACGCCTATTAGTTTGAGTGCATCAGCGGTTTCTTGATTCTCTACAAACTCAGCAATGGTTTGTAAGCCAGCCGCGTGACTAATGCCGTTACAAGCTTCGACAATACCTCTATCAATCGCGTTGGTGAGTAGGTTTAATACAAAGCTGCCATCAATTTTGAGGTAATCGACAGGGATTTTCTTTAAGTAGGAGAATGAACTCATACCTGCACCAAAGTCATCTAGTGCAAATTTAAAGCCTTCATCACGAATTTCGGTAATGAATTCAACAGCAGATTGAAAGTTATCAATTGCTGAGGTTTCGGTAATTTCTAAACAAATTCGTTGAGGTTTAATCTGGTATTGTGTCAATAGGGCGCGAACATCATTAAAGAAGGATTTATCACTTAAAGAGCTACCCGATAAGTTAATAAAAAACGTGCCTTCATCCTTTTTACCAAGACCAGATTCTGATAAATACTTAAACGCATTTTCGACAACCCAGCGATCGAGCTTTGGCATTAATTTGTAACGTTCAGCTGCGGGTATAAATTCACCAGGATAAATTAAACGATCGGGATCATTTAAACGGACTAAAAATTCACCATGTAAGCCTGAACAGTGAGTTTGTAGGCCGGCCATTGTTTGAAAATGTAGTACGAATTGATCTTCTGCAATGGCTTGTTTGATTTTGCTGACCCAGTGCATTTCACTACGGCGTTTTAGGTATTCAGGGTCTTGCTCACTAAACCATTGAATACCATCATGGGCTTTTTCTTTGGCGGCATTACAGGCCATGTCAGCACAACTTAACGCATTCACTACAGATGTTGTTTTATCTGAAATGCTCACAACACCAATGCTAATGCTGGTGCTGAAGGGTTTTCCTTCCCAGTTGAAATTTAATTCACGAATAGATGTTTGAATAATGCGGGCTATTTTTAAAGCCGACTCTTGCGTCGAATGGTTGAGTATGATCGCGAATTCATCTGCACCGGCTCTGGCAACTTTATCCTTAACTTTGGTGTGTCGGATCAAGACTAAAGATACTTGCTTTAATAGCTCATCACCGGCTGCGTGGCCGCAGGTGTCGTTAATAATTTTAAATTGATCTATATCCAGCGACATTAACGCATGCTCAGATTGGTCGAGTATTGCGTGATCGATAGTTGTTTTTAAAAAATGTTCGAAGTGTTCTCTATTTGCTAAACCTGTTAATTGGTCGTGGTAGGCGAGGTGCTCTAAATTTTGTTCAACTTTACGCTTTTCATGGCGAACTTCACTTTCTTTGATC
>CAXBKC010000448.1:0-3454 GCA_963975615.1 uncultured Oleiphilus sp. | reverse complement strand
GTAGCTTAGCGAAGGTGAGGATAGCATACGAAGCGGGTGTGTGTACCGCTCGTGTACCGTTTGTGGCACCCTCTCTCAAGCGGCATGTCTATGAGGGGCATAAGACAGTTTACAACCAAAAGCGATCGTGAAGATGGTTCTGATGTAACGGCGGCGTAACGTTCCGATTTGGAGCGCTAACGGGAACTGGTCCATTGACGCGTTGGTGATAAAGTCTCATCCCGCTCCACAAACTAGGCAGAGGCCTTTTTCATTATCCACCAATTTACTATCACAGTTTTCTTCGATACACCGCTCTCCGGAAATCGTTCCAAAGTATGAGCAAACGCAGCAAAAGAAGGCGTTTTCATTAATTCTCTGGTAAGGTTTGAAATACTCATTGTGGTATCCAGGCTCGAAGTAATCGAGATCCGTCAGCACCTCGTAGCAACTAGGACAATTGTATGATTTCCGCCTCTTTTGGAATCCAAAATACCTATCCACTTTTGAGGGCTGCAACTTCCCTACTATAACCCCAAGCTCTGTATGCACTTGAAGTAACACATATGGCTTATGACCCTCATGTTGCCTTATGTAGCGCATAGAGTTTGTCGGTGTTTTGTCAAGATATTCAAACCTAGACCTGACCCAATTCTTTTCACCGCAAAAGTACTCGTGAGCATACAGAATTGTTGCGAAGACACTTTCTGGATTGAGAGATACCTTTTTGTCTACCGTATGCATTATCTTGTTTCGCGAGGCCCTCATTTCTTCATACCAAGTGCGAAACTGATCAGAAAAACGCTCGTTAAAAACAGTATCATGGAGCTTGACTAAGTCTTGCGCATCAATCGACCTAAAAAAGGAAAATGACATATCTTCTTTATCACATTTTTTTGGCCACACTGAGGGATTGCCAGCTAGCAATAAGTAAGGAGAAACAGAAGCAATCCTTCCTTTTATAAAAAATTCCACACCCTGCTGAACCATTGTGAATGAGGTTGTTAAAACTTGCTTCGCCGCTTTCCAATACTGTTCATAATCAGAATCATCAAATTCCTCATCAAGAGCCTCGTAAGCGAAATCTCCAATTTCATCAAACTCCACGAGAAGCCCTGCAACCTGATCCCAAGCAGAGTGGAGCAAGTCTGTCGCTGAGTCGAAAAAGTCTGAGCTTGTGGGGATATCAACTATCACATGCCTTTCCTAAAATTAATAATGCTTGAAGAATATGCGCCTTTGGAATATAGGCGAAACGGTAATATAACGGGCGTCGCCGTGCCTATAATGGTTATGCCCAAACGGGCGTCGATTCAGCCCGGTAAAACTCAACATGTTTACCCAACTTCTCCATGTATGCTTTAGCGTTGGCTTTAGCTCTGGTATTAGCGTCAGAGTGCTCGTCACCATGAATACTGACAAAAACTTTACTCACACGACTTGATCTCACTTGGTCGAAAATATGCTTATCATTTTCATCCATAGAGTGACCATGTATGAACAATGTGCCACTTAGACTCCCCAGCTTCCGATAGCAGAAGTTCAAATATGGGTTGTGAGTTATTTTATACTGCTTTTTATGATAAGTTGGCTCAGATACGAACAATGGGAATTTTCCAGCCCTTAAGTTTTTTCTCACTTGCTCAATAATTGTATCACCATCGTCAGTGCATGCATGTTTCTTAATTACTTCACCTGTATCGTATATATGAAGTCCACCGTGCAGAAAGTGAACTTCTTGGTCAGTTCCGTAACCTTTCCATTGCCGCGGCTTTCTAAAACCATCGTCGGTAGTATAGTTGACAGGTGCAAGGCCGCTTTTATTTCTAGCCCAGTAAAAAAGTAGGTCATAATTTATAGAAAAAATTTGTTTGAACTGTGAGAGAAAAGTCCTGACGGCGATGTATTGATCATCAGTAATTTCACGCGGCAAGTCAGGGTGCGTACGAGAAATGGCATTGATCAAGGCATCCTTTAGTATTCGCCGATCTGAGACAATACGGCCGATCAGTACATTGTCCGGATCGTAATATCTCAAAATTGTCTCCGTAGAGGTGAGTTGACGCGAAACCACTTCGAAATCGTAAGTTCCAAGGGCACCAAAAAGAGGACGAATAACATCTTCTCTATCGCCAAAGTCAGCCGCATCGAGTAGATTCTGATAGTTGAATATGTCTGGATCCCAAGCCTGAGAAAAACCATTTGCAAGCAAAATAGAAGGTTTCTCTCCTTCATCTATCGACTCAATCGCCTCACGGAATGTCAGCACTACTTTCTCCTAGTTTTCTTAGCAAACAACCTTTTGCACTTAGTCAATTTACTCAAGAACCCATAACATAAAAATGTTCATGTCTTTCCCTGATGAGATAATCATCAACTGATCCCAATACATTACCAAGCTTTTCTGTAATCGAGCCAGCAGATATGCCTGGTTGCACTGCAACTATCTTAAAGGTAATTGTCGCTGGTGGAACTTCGCAAACAAGACTTCTAAATAACCCAATATCACCTTTCAAGAAAGTACTTGCACCTTTCTTATCCGTAAACCTCCGGTTAATTCGCTCAAACAACTTAGATGGTCTCGTATAAATTGTACACTTCACTGATTGCCCACAGACTTCATATACGTCGTCTACTCGATCACCAGGATTTTCACCTTTAGTGCTTTTGCAGTGATAGAATTCTATTAATACGCCTTTGCTATTCTGGGTTATTGTAATGAAATCTGCAACCTCTCCTGTGCCATGATCAAAGTATACGACATCATAATTACCATTAGAGAGGTGTTTGGATAAATAGGATTGAATAGAAATCCCTTTTTCAGAATCTTGATTGCACTCATTCGTTACATCGACATTATTGCCTGCCCAATCAACGGGTATAATGCTCTCCTTGCGAAAATTAAACCCACCCTCATGTGCGGGCATAAAGCTTAACCCATGAAAAGAGGATAACCCCCCAGTATAAAAAACTAGAGGATACTCATTAAGAAAAGCTTCAAGGGTTGACTTATCACTACCTTTCTTAACAAAAAGTACTTTCTCACCTTCTGCTACAAACAAATCACCTCCATCTATAACGTATTTGTATACAAAAACCTCCTCATCTATAAGGACCTTAAATTCTAAACCAGTAGCCGATATTGATTCATGATCTATTACAATATCACAGTCTAAGAGATGACCTGTTCGCCAACCATTGCCCCCCAGATACTCCACCGTATAGATGCCTTTATAGATCTCTCTGTCCCAATCCGCAAACATCACATCTTCAGGTATGGCTTCTAGCTTCTCGCCAACAGAAAGCAGATCTAACCCACACTTAGTGTTTTCATTAGCATCGCTTGTTAACTTTTTGGCGATTGATTTGCACCAAGCGATCAATTCAGGGATTTGGGACGACTTATTGCTCCAAATCTTTGAAGCACTACTAATACCTATTGTGACTTCCTTACCATCATCCTCAGCACTTCCAA
>CAXBKC010000447.1:0-3465 GCA_963975615.1 uncultured Oleiphilus sp. | reverse complement strand
ATTTGACTGCGCATCAGCCAACACCGCCTTTATCGCTTCGCCATACTCCTCCATCGGAGCAACGACCATCCTGAGACCGTCGGTATTACGCTGAAGGGCATTGTTGGTTCCGTATAGATACTCGTCACCTGCTTCCTCAAGGAAGATATCGACAGTTAATATAGGGAGCATGTCCAGGCGTTTCTCACCAGCGAGGAATGTATCCACAGCCTTCTTGTTAAGGAGGTTATGTACCCCTAGCGTTTCAACACGATTGCGGCTGCCACCCAAGGCCATATCTATGGCAAGTAAGACGCTGCTTTTACCAGCCTCATTATCCCCGACAAGAACATTCTTACCAGACTCAAAATCGAGTGTTAGGTTTTTGAATTTCTTGAAATTATGGATTACTACTTTTGTTATGGTGCGCATTTTTTTTAATCCTACTTGCTGGCTTCGCGAGGGGATGTGTTGGGTAAGGAAGAGGCAATACCTCAGCATTGGGCGATGATCCCCCAACATACAGCAGGTAGCCCACTACACACTACACAACCTAGGTTTTTACGCACCTTTCGACCCCATCCTTTCCAAGCTAGCAGCGTTTGCTGCAATGATTGGAACTTATGGATCTACCTTAAACCGACAAGGTAATGTCCTACCTTTTCAACTGCCGATATGGGCTCCTGAGAAAGGGAGTTTACAGGACGGGCGTTACTGATATAGTGGAAAATATAATATTTATTGCTTTTTATATTTAACACCACCGAAGCCTTGGGCTGTGCCGCTCTACGAAAGAATAGGGATTCTGCGACATAGGCATGCGTAAAAACTCTTCTTCTAACGAAAGCTTAACGGTCACCCTATTACTATATAGAAATAAATTTTCTCGAATAGTGTCTTAAAGCGAACAGTAAAATTGACGCCTTGCATGAAAGTATCGAGCAATTAAAATATCTACGCGATAGCAAGAGTTTCAACTTCGCACAGGAGTTACCAATATTTCTCGAAGCCCTACCCCGCTCCATAAGTAGCCGTATGATTTCGCTGGCTGAAGAACTGTGCAACTCAGTTGAGGAACTGTTACCTAGGCTTTGCAAAGAAGGTCGCGCTCTACTGATTTACGATGCGATATATGCTGAAGTTGATGCTGAATATGACTTGCCTGATAGCAAGCTTTCCCGTGTAATAAGAAAATGCATTGATCAACATGGCCAGGTGCCCAATTGCACTGACCGTGAAGCCCTACTTTGCGAATGCCCTCAGATCCTGGCTGCTGTCGAAAGTGCCTATCAAAACCATACGACATCGCACCCTGTTAAGCAGTAGGTGGAGAGGAATATGAATGAGTATATTGAAATGAACTTAATCGCATCACCACTTTTAATACTCGGTGTTGGCGTTGCTGGTACCTAATACTGGCTATACCGAAAAAAAGGGCGTCGGCAACAGCGGAAGCGGTAGTGACACGTACAACCCCACCTGAGCCTGCTCCTTTTTTGAATTATGCTAAAGCTTACCGCCTGTTTGACTTCTTCAGTTTTGAATTCCTCAATGTAACGGGCATGTCTCATGGCCCCTCCAAGATACCTTTAGCATAAGGCTTGGAGATGCCTACGAAACCGGAGCCATTCACTTGGGTTTGATCAAGCATTCGTTGCTTGAAAGCGGTGGTGCATACGGCTATCGCAAGGTCTACCAGAATTTGCTTAAGGCTGGGGCGACCGCCCTGTGTTGGCTGATACCCGGAGCTGTCGTTAAGCCGACATCGGTGATACCTGGGAGACGCGCCTCATGCTACGGCGCCGCAAGGCGGCTCCGAGCCCAAAGCAACATTGCGACAGTTTAACTCGGATTTTCGCTCTCCTTTAGCTAAACGGATCAGTGTGTAAGCTAGCCAACCTTGGCAAAGACTATGAGCGCAAGCTTTTAAGTCTACAGATTGGAGATCTTTCCCGCGATCCAGCTCACGATACTTTTTCCCGTCCATTGGTCAATTAAAACCGAAAGTCCAAAATACAAACCGTAACCAATAATCATCCCGAGCCAGTCGATATCCCTTTCGATCAGCAGATTCCGTGAGCCGAACATTAACACAACAGACGCAAGAAGAGACCGGATCCAGAAAGAATACGAATCTATAGCATTTTGGCGTTGCGTATCGGTAATGATAGATATAAAGGTATTTCCACCGACTGTGATTATCCATATCATTGTCACTATTATTATGGAATAAATAAGATTCTCCCGGAACCTCGGCGGCTTTCCGGAAATCGTGGATGTCGCAAACAGACCAAATGTAATACATATCGCGCTAAAAATTATATCAAGGGCTGTAGTGAGTTCATAAGCAACAGTTCCCCAAAAGCCAAATTCCAGATCATCTTTGGCAACTAGAAAGATTAAATGAATTGCCGTTATAACCAAAACAAGTTCAATCGACTTCGGAACGTCAAAATTTTCATCAACATATTTTTTTAACTCCGACTTTTTGGCAAGCCTATATGTTATTCCAAAGATACGCACTATAATATTGAACATGTCCTTTAACATTAGCTTTCTGTCCTACTGGATCGATTAACGTTAGATTTATTTTTACGTTTATTATCTATAGCACTCGTTACTTCATTTTGTCTAAAATACTATTTCCAAACGGTTCCATTTACGCAACGTCGCGTCAACACTTCTAATTATAATCGCTTCGTTTTTCCGACCCTTATGGCAGCAAATATTTGAAATGCCCCAATTGTAGTGAAACAGTTTCCAATGGAGTGGCTCTTCGTTTTAAAGTCCGAAAAGATGGCATTGTCGACACTCGCTTCTCGAAAATGTGCATTGGCCTGATGAAGCAGCTCTTGACGTTGTTGCGAATGCCTGTTGTGGGAATTTCACCTCATCGTAATGTATTACTTTCTTGAAGTGTCCACTGTTACTAGCCAGAGTCAGTATTAGAATGACATTCTATGATTGGATAAATGTGCCGCCAACGACCACTCAGAGTCGTTAGCTGCTTTCATACCATTATCAATGTTAACCACACTCAGTTTCAGATTGAGTAATTTATACGGCTCTCGCACATCGGCATAGCCTCCGAGTTGACATCCGCTTACTCAGCTCAATGCTGAGATAAATACGACACAAATATCAAAATCAAAGAAGTCATTGGAAACTTTCTTCTTAAATAGCTAATTTCGTTAAAAATACCAGTTTGATTAATGTCTCAATCGCTGCCAGTTTGTTTGGCTCTTGTCCACATATGTACTTTCGCGCCGAGCGATGAATGGCCTCCTTTTCAGACATTCCCCCAACGAAGGTGGAAGCGATGCCGCTGAACGAACTCATGCATTAACTTATTACTTTATACGGGATTGATCAGCTCGTCGCCCTGCCCTTCAGCAGGTTTGTTGACATCAGTACTGACAGACCAATGTTCTATCAGACTGGCATCGATATGCTGCACCAAGCTCCGAATAGTCTCCCTATCGGTCA
>CAXBKC010000446.1:0-3472 GCA_963975615.1 uncultured Oleiphilus sp. | reverse complement strand
TGCTCATTCAAAGCACGGTAGTGAATCATATCAGCGATGGTGCCTATTTTTAGCCCATGCTCTTTGGCAAACACTTCCAAGTCTGGACGACGCGCCATAGAACCATCTTCATTCATTATTTCAACTATCGCTGCTGCCGGCTCAAAGCCTGCCATTCTGGCTAGATCACAACCCGCCTCAGTATGACCTGCACGACTTAGTACACCCCCCGCTTGTGCCATAATTGGGAAAATATGACCTGGTTGTACTATTTGATGAGGCTGAGTAGCACGACCTACCGCTGTACGAATAGTATGTGCACGATCCGCTGCAGAGATTCCTGTTGTAACGCCCTCTGCTGCTTCTATTGAGACCGTAAAGTTTGTTTGAAACTGAGCATTATTTGCTCGAGCCATAGGCGGCAAGCCTAAAAATTCACATCGCTCTTTGGTTAATGTTAAACAGATAAGACCACGTGCATTTTTCGCCATAAAATTAATATCTTCAGGCCGCACTTGTTCCGCAGCAATCACTAGATCACCTTCATTCTCGCGGTCTTCGTCATCCATCAAAATAACCATTTTACCTTGACGAATATCTTCAACTAACTCTTCTACCGTATTAAGCTCCATTGAGGCTCCACTTTTTAAGTACCTATATCACTTCACAGAGATTAACTCTAAGCGAAGGGACGACTATAATCACGACCGCTGAATGTGTAAGTGTAAAGGCTTGCACGACAAAAACACAGCAAAGCCCTAAACACATTACTTTAGAAAACCATGCTCCGCTAAAAAAGAATGATTTAATGCTTGATCCTTACTTTTTACATTTTTGTCTTCTTTTGCAACTGAAAATGTCAGCAACCTTTCTGCATACCGCGCCATTAAGTCCACTTCAATATGTAGCTTATGACCTATGCTGTAAGACTGAATACGCGTTTCAGCGATAGTGTGCGGCACAATATTCAAAATAAAACTATTTGGCTTTAGACCCGTCACAGTCAAACTAACACCATCGACCGTTACAGAGCCCTTATCGGCAATATATTTAAGCAGCGCTTGCGGACAAGACACTTCATAGCGCCATGCCCGGCCTTCCTGATAAAAGTTAATAATTTCACCTAAACCATCAACATGGCCACTCACTAAATGCCCGCCCAAACGAGAAGATAGGGTCAACGCTTTTTCAAGGTTCACCAAGGTACCACGCTGATAGCTATACATATCTGTATGCACGAGAGACTCAGCAGAAACATCGGCCGAAAAGTTTCGATGCCCAAGAGCAATCACAGTTAAACAAACACCGTTAACGGCAATGCTATCGCCTAACTTCACATCTGAAAGATCTAATGAGCCTGTATCGATCGATAGCACCAAGTCTTTTCCCTTAGAGGAAACCTGCTGAACTTTTCCTAAGGCTTCAATAATACCTGTGAACATCAATTCCTCATTCTATGCTTTGCTGCATAGTTTTGCTGGATGATATATGAAACGAATATCATCGCCAAACAGCCTAAGATCTATTAAAGAGACTGACTTTGCATTGAGCATTTTATCAATAGGTAAATCTAATAAGGCTCTTGCACTGCTACCTAATAACTTGGGCGCCATGTAAATAACAAGTTCATCCCATAAGCCTGCTTCTACAAAAGAACCCGCTAATTTTGAACCGGCTTCGATCAATACGTCATTGCAGCCAAGAGTGGCTAAACGCTCTAAAACTCGCTGTAAGAACTCTGCAGATGATAGCTTTGGTAAAGACAAGACTTCAACAAAGGGCAAGTCTGTAATCGAACGCTGCTGAGAATCTAACGTTAATCCTTCGGATATCACCCACAAAATTGGAATATATACTCATTTCATTGTTCTGATGGAGATAACTGGGCTGAAGATGAGGAAAAAGCAATAAAATCTAGTTTGGCGCTTAAAGAAAAATGTCAACTTTACGGATATTGTGAAATAGATCCTGATGGACGAAACGTTCAATGGAGATCTAGTCCTTATTCTAGAACTTATGAAAATTATGAACCTCATGCTGATGATAAATTTAAGCTTCTTCTTTTAAACTCTCCAAAAGATATATGGCCAGCATTTAAAAAACTATTTGGCGGAGAAAGGGACTAAGATGACTTGGACTTTTGACGAATTAAAAATGTGGGATGATAAAATATGCAAAATTGGCGAAAAATACAATTTAGACTGGTTTCCCATTGATTATGAAATAATTGATTATCATGAGATGATTGGCGCAATGGCATATACAGGAATGCCAACTCATTATCATCACTGGTCTTACGGAAAATCTTTTGAAAGAACTCACCAGCTTTATAACTTAGGCATGGAAGGTTTACCTTATGAGATGATAATCAATTCCAATCCTAGCATATCTTATTTAATGACTGAAAATCCAATGTCGACACATGTTCTAACAATGGCACACTGTGTGGGACACTCTGATTTCTTTAAGAACAATAGAATGTTTCGCCATACAAATCCGGATAACGTAATATCTAAATTTAAAAATGCCGCAAAAAGAGTAAGTAAATATGTTGAAAATCCTGCTATAGGCATAGATGCCGTCGAGCATATATTAGACGCAGCACATGCCTTAAAATATCAAATGTCTAGAGAGTTTAATGTTAAAAAACTCAACCCAGCACAGCAAAGAAAAAAATATCTTAAGATTCTAAATGACAACCCGGATAATCTTCCTGAAGGGTTTGATATTAATAAATTTCCGATAGAAAGAGACTACAGTGTTCTTGAGTTTATCAGAGATAATAGTAGAAATTTAGAGGACTGGGAAAGAGACCTTATTTCTATAGTAGCAGATGAAGGAAAATATTTTATTCCTCAAGCTATGACAAAAATTATGAATGAAGGCTGGGCATCTTTCTGGCATTATAAAATTCTTCACGAGCTTGACATCTCTCAGGAATATCACATGAGTTTTCTCAAGCTTCATAATCAAGTAATAAGACCTATTGTCGGTAGATTAAATCCTTACCATTTAGGTTTTACTATATTTAATTGGATTGAGAAAAATCTAGGCCTTGATCATTGCTTTATTGCTCGATCAAGTCATAATGACGAATCATTTATAAGAACTTATCTAAATGAAGAAATTTGCAGAGATTTAAATCTATTTACATATTCTAAAAAAAGAACAGAATGGTCAATTGACGATATCGCCGATGACGATGGCTGGAAAAGCGTAAGAGAAGAGCTAATAAGAAATGTCGGTTTAGGAAGCTTGCCGCAAATTTACATTGAAAAGGTTGAAAAAAACCACACACTTATTTTAGGCCATGACCATGACGGAAGAGACCTAGACTTAAATTATGCAGGAAAAGTTTGTGAACATATAGTTGATCTCTGGGGAGATGATGTTAAATTGTTTACAATTATTGAAGATGAGCCCTTCGAAATTTGATCATTTTTCCAGTTTGCTTTAATATTTAAATACGTGTGCATCAATTTCACCTATAACG
>CAXBKC010000445.1:0-3499 GCA_963975615.1 uncultured Oleiphilus sp. | reverse complement strand
CAGCTGTCATTCCTATCGCGGGCGATCAAGTCACTAATGACATAGCCATGGCGCTAAGAACCCCTACTCAGAATGCGGAAGAAATTAAAATTAAGTATGCATGTGCTTTAGCTCAGTTAGCGGGTGCAGATGAGACAATCAAGGTCCCTAGCGTCGGTGATAGACCATCAAGAAATTTGTCGCGCCAGGCTTTGGCAGAAGTGGTAGAGCCACGTTATGAAGAGTTGTTCACGCTGATTCAGTCAGAACTAAGACGTAGTGGTTTTGAAGATATGATCGCAGCGGGAATTGTTCTAACAGGAGGTACATCCAAGATGGAAGGTGTTTCTGAATTAGCTGAAGAGATATTTCATATGCCAGTTAGGCTGGCTTCCCCTCAAGGGGTTGCTGGGCTAGCTGATATCGTGAATAACCCAATGTATGCAACAGGCGTTGGGTTGTTAATGTATGGATTAAAGCAAAGAACTACGGATAGTGTGCCAATGATGCGGCCTGGCGGGGGTGAAAGTGTCATTCAAAAAATAAAAATATGGTTTACCAAAAACTTTTAAGAAAAACAAAGTAATTAACTTAGCAGCAACTAGTAGATTAAAATTATAAATTAGGAGAAAGACAATGTTTGAGCTTGTTGAAAATGTCTCACAAAACGCAGTCATTAAAGTAGTCGGAGTTGGTGGCGGTGGCGGTAACGCAGTACGTCATATGCTTGCGGGAAATGTTGAAGGTGTTGAGTTTATTTGTGCAAATACAGACTCTCAAGCACTAAAAGACTTGGAAAATAAATCAATTATCCAACTGGGTAGTACTATCACTAAAGGCTTGGGTGCTGGAGCAAATCCAGAGATTGGTCGCCAGGCAGCATTAGAAGATAGAGAGCGTATCGCTGAAAGTTTACGTGGTGCAGATATGGTATTTATCACTGCCGGTATGGGTGGTGGTACAGGTACAGGTGGTGCACCGATCGTAGCTGAAGTAGCTCGTGAATTAGGTATTCTGACTGTTGCGGTAGTCACCAAGCCATTTCCTTTTGAAGGTGCAAAGCGCATGAAAATTGCGAATGCAGGTTTGGCGGAATTAGCAGAACATGTTGATTCGCTTATTACTATTCCGAATGAAAAGCTACTTTCTGTATTAGGAAAAAATACTACATTATTAGATGCTTTTAGCGCGGCAAATAATGTCTTGCAGGGTGCCGTTCAGGGTATTGCTGACTTAATTATTCGTCCAGGAATGATCAACGTTGACTTTGCAGACGTGAAAACCGTGATGTCTGAGATGGGTATGGCGATGATGGGTACAGGTTCTGCAACGGGTGAAAATCGAGCTCGTGAAGCTGCTGAAGCTGCTATTAGAAGCCCGCTTTTGGAAGATATCAATCTTCAAGGCGCTCGAGGTATCTTGGTAAATATTACTGCGGGTGTTGATTTGAACTTAGGTGAATTCTCTGAAGTCGGTAGCATTATCGAAGAGTTTGCATCCGATTCAGCAACCGTTGTTGTTGGAACAGTTATCGACCCAGAAATGACTGATGAGCTTAGAGTAACTGTAGTAGCAACTGGCTTATCGGCAACTATGGATAAGCCTGTAAAAGTTATTGATAATACGCCAAAAATGGCAGATGGTACGACTGACTACAATCAGTTGGATAGACCAGCAATCATTAGGCGCCGGCCAAATGTTGATAGAATAGGAAATGCAGCTTTAGATACGAAACACTCAGATGCTCAACCGAGTGTAGATTATCTGGATATTCCTGCGTTTTTGAGAAGACAGGCTGACTAAAATATCATTAAGCTGATTAATATTTGATCTTTTAAATATTACAGCTTGATGAATTATTGGTCTTTATTCTTGGGAAATCAGGTGTAATCTGTTATGATGCGCCTGTTTTTTGACCAACTTGCCAATATATAAAGGTTGATAGAATCATCTTATGATTAAACAACGTACATTAAAGAATACAATTCGTGCCACAGGTGTGGGCTTACATTCAGGTAAAAAGGTGCTATTAACCTTAAAACCTGCTCCAATTGACTCAGGGATTGTGTTTTGTCGCACCGATTTAACGCCAGCAGTAGAAATACCAGCTCGAGCTGAAAATGTCGGTGAAACTTTGTTATCGACTACTTTGGTTAAGGATGGAATTAAAGTTGCAACGGTAGAGCATCTTTTATCAGCAATGGCAGGTTTAGGTATCGATAATTGCCTTATTGAGCTAAGTTCTGAAGAAGTGCCTATAATGGACGGCAGCGCAGGGCCTTTTGTATTTCTAATACAATCTGCAGGTATTCAAGAGCAGGACGCTGCTAAAAAGTTCATTCAAATAACCAAAGAAGTTACCATTGAAGAAGATGGTAAAAAGGCAACGTTTGTTCCCTTTAATGGCTTTAAAGTAGGATTTTCTATCGATTTTGATCACCCTGTGTTTCACAAGGGCAGTCAGGACGCAAGTATTGACTTCTCAAGCACCTCGTTTGTTAAGGAAGTGAGCCGTGCAAGAACTTTCGGCTTTATGCGAGACTTTGAGCGACTTCAAGCTATGAACCTTGCACAAGGTGGTAGTTTTGATAATGCTATTGTTGTTGATGACTACAAGGTTCTTAATGAAGATGGCCTTCGTTATGATGATGAGTTTGTTAAGCATAAAATTCTAGATGCAATTGGTGACCTATACCTTCTTGGTAATAGTTTGATTGGTGAGTTTAAAGGTTATAAGTCTGGTCACGATCTAAATAACAAGTTATTGCGTAAGTTGATTAAGCAGACGGACGCCTGGGAAGTGAAAACCTTTGATGATGCTAGTACTGCGCCTATTTCATACATGAAGCCTATTTTAGCTGCTTAAGTTTTCTGCTAATTTGGTTTCAGGTAAGGCATGCAGCTTATTGATCTGCATGTTTAGCTAGGCTAGTTAAAATGTTTTTTAAGTTTTGGTCTTCAGTATGCTCAGCTTCTTCTAAAAGAATCTGAGCATTTTTTTTGCTGATATGTCTTGGAATAGCTTTAGGCTTGGTTTGTTCTGGTTTGGTTTGAATGTTTGGTCTAACTTTAATTTGAAGCATGTCTACTTTATTTGGGGCTATCAAAGTACTGAGCTTGGATAAGATGTCATCTTGTATGAAGCGAAGCCTTGTCATCAGTTTTGCTGATGAGCAGGTAAGAATTAGGGTCTGTTCATTAATGCTATTTACTTTAAAGTGGCCTTTAAGAAGATCGGGTAAGCATTGATTAAGAAGGTCATCTAATGTTTGTCTGCTATTCGCCAACTGTATTAAACTTGCTATGCTGTTAGACTTACGGCTTAGTTTTTGCAGACTCAATAATGGTGCTAACGCTTTTTGCTTGGGTTGGCGCATAAAAATAATTATCTTGTGTTTTTGAATAGGTTAATTTGTATCCTATAGTCTTAAGTTGTTTTTTTGCAAACTATTCTTGTGTAGTAAATTATTAAAGAAGATTGAATGAATATTATTTTTGTTGGTAGAAAGCACGGAAAATC
>CAXBKC010000444.1:0-3503 GCA_963975615.1 uncultured Oleiphilus sp. | reverse complement strand
GCGCTATTTCTTATGTTTATAGCGATGAGAAGTCTGAAACTTACAAACGTATTAATGTTGATGAAAACAACAAACTCGTAGGTGCTGTTCTTGTTGGGGACTGCGATGATTACGATACGCTTCTACAGTATTTTTTAAATGAAATTGACCTACCATCAAGCCCAGAAGGAATGATTTTACCAAGCACGGAAGGAACTCAAGGCATTAGTCTTGGCGCTTCTGCTCTTCCCTTAACTGCGACTATTTGCTCATGCCACAATGTCAGTAAAGGCGATATACATGCAGCCTTAGATACTGGCTGCTGTAGTGTCGGTGATGTAAAAGGGGAAACTAAAGCAGCGACAGGTTGTGGTGGCTGCAGCGCACTTCTTAAGAACGTCGTTGATAGTGAAATGGAAGCTAGAGGCTTAACCGTCGATAAAAGTATTTGTGAACACTTCCCTTTTACTCGCCAAGATTTATACAACTTAATTAAAGTGGGCGAAATACATTCATTTGACGCGCTCATTGAAAAACATGGTACAGGACTTGGCTGCGATATTTGCAAGCCTGCCGCAGCAAATATGCTCGCTTCTATTTGGAATGATTACGTTCTGGAAACACCGCACGTCGGCTTACAAGACACAAACGATACATTCTTAGCCAACATGCAAAAAGATGGCACTTACTCTGTCGTACCTAGAGTACCCGGTGGTGAAATCACGCCAGAACAATTAATCGCCATTGGACAAGTAGCAAAAGACTATAAGCTATATACAAAAATTACCGGCGGTCAGCGAATTGACTTATTCGGCGCTACGCTCAACCAATTACCTGTTATTTGGGAAAAGTTAATTGATGCGGGCCTAGAAACAGGACATGCCTACGGAAAATCCCTTAGAACGGTTAAGTCTTGTGTGGGATCTACTTGGTGTCGTTATGGCGTTCAAGATAGCATTGGAACAGCTATTGATATAGAAAATCGATATAAAGGCTTAAGAGCACCTCACAAAATCAAAATGGCCGTATCAGGCTGCACTAGAGAATGCGCAGAAGCTCAAAGCAAAGATGTCGGTATTATTGCAACTGAAAACGGTTGGAACTTATATCTTTGTGGCAATGGCGGCATGAAACCAAGACACGCTGACTTATTTGCAACCGACTTAGACACCCCTACGCTCATCAAATATATCGATAGATTCTTAATGTTCTACATCAAAACAGCCGACAGGCTCCAAAGAACATCTGTTTGGATGGATAATCTTGAAGGCGGCTTAGAATACTTGAAAACTGTGGTTATCGAAGACTCTCTAGGAATAGCCGCTGAACTTGAAGTACAAATGGAGCATATTGTTGATAGCTATCAATGTGAGTGGAAGACAACCATTGAAAATCCAGAAAAAGTAAAACGATTCCGTCAATTCGTGAACTCAAATGAAACAGATTCGAATGTAGTATTTGTTCAAGAACGAGGCCAAATAAGACCTGCCAATGAAGATGAAAAGCTTAAGCTAATCGCTAAAACCGCCTAGCTTTATTATCGACCTTAAACACTTCATAAAAAGGAATGGAGAAATATAAATGAATGTGGAAAAACTTTTAAACGACGATATGCCTCGTGCACCAGCTAATGAATCAGGACCTACTATCATGATTTGTTCAAAATCGGATTTAGTAAAAAACTCAGGTGTTTGTGCGCTTATTAATGATGAACAAATAGCTCTATTTTATCTCCCCCATACTGATAAAAAAATATTTGCCATTTCCAATTGGGACCCAGTTGGAAAGGCTAACGTTTTATCTAGAGGGATATTAGGTGATATTAATGGGACCATGGTTGTTGCCTCTCCTTTATACAAACAACACTTCGACTTAGAAAGTGGCGTTTGCATCGAAGACACTACCATAAAATTAAAAACCTACCCTGTTACGCTAGAAGGTGAAAACGTCAACATTGGTTAATTTATAAGCGTTAAGCCACAGATTTTGTTGATAAATTACACAATTTCTTCAATTTGATAAAAAAGTGTAATTTATCCGTTTGTAGGTGTTGACGATGTAATCATATATAGCTAATATGCGCGCCGTTGTGACATTCCCCGATAGCTCAGTTGGTAGAGCAACGGACTGTTAATCCGTTTGTCGCTGGTTCGAGCCCAGCTCGGGGAGCCAACACAACACCTCTCGCTACACACCCACTATAAAAAACTTTCACCCTGCAAGCCTCAATATCCTGCCCATTTATTTTTCCATTTTCTAATCATTCAAATTAGAAAGACTTCACAGTAACTTTTAGTAGTTTAGTCTTAAATAGATACTGACAGTCAATTACAAAAATAAAAGGATCGACAATGAACTACAAAACTCTAGGTTTAAAATCTCTTTCGCTCAAAAAAATTATTCCCTCTAAGCTCATCTCAGTTCTTGCTATTTCTGCGGCCTTAACAGGTTGTGGTGGTGTAGGCGGTTTACTAAGCAATGATCGTGTCTCTGATGCAGATAACGACCAGGTTGTTACGATAGGTGACTCAATTTTTGCACTATCAGGCGACCTTCAAGACTTTCTTGAGAGCTATGCTGGTGAAACATTCAGACGCTATACTTTGTCTGGCGCCGAATTGAAAGGCGGCCTTGTAGCAACAGATGTTTATGCTCAATATAACATCGCAAAAAGCGACAACCCAAACATCGATACTATCGTTATGGATGGCGGCGGTAATGATATCCTGATCCCAGCTATTGCTTTATTCGACCCATACAACTGTAAAACGCAGTGGTACCAATTTGGTCGTTTAAGTTCAAGATGTAAAAACTTTATTGATGATATTTATGTTGATGGCGTAAACCTACTTAATAATATGCAGGCTGATGGTGTAGATAACGTAATTTATCTTGGCTACTACTACACCAAAAATGGCATATTCTTTTTAGATAGCATGGAAGAGGCTGTAGACTATGGCGATATGCGTTTATCTCAAGCCTGTAGTAATAGTACTGTAAATTGCACATTTATAGATCCACGTTCATCGATCAGAGACAGCAATATCATTGTAGATGGCATTCACCCTACTACTGAGGGTTCACGAAAGCTTGCAAACCTAATATGGCCTGCTCTTCAACCGTTACTCTAAACTTTCCAAATAATTAATGACTGTCTTTATGCTGCCTGTTTATCAGGCAGCATTCAGTATAAACAGGCAGGAAGTAGTGACAGCAGTCACTATTAGAAAGGCTTCACCTTAGCTATCTCTTCTTTTAAACGAATCTGATATTCGTCCTTATCTTCAATCACACTCAACTCAGAATATATACGCTTTAAATCTTGCTTATATTTACTCATTTTTTCGGCATCTGAGCGCGTAAAAAATGAATAGGCGTAGGTTGAGTAACCAAAGCAAAAGAGCACAGGTAATAACAATAGGGAAATCGAATGACAAATTAAGACAAGGAGCCAGTTGATAATCCCTTTGAAGGTCACTGCCCCCTGAAAAGGAATTTTTAAGTCATTAGGCCAAGCACTTAAA
>CAXBKC010000443.1:0-3518 GCA_963975615.1 uncultured Oleiphilus sp. | reverse complement strand
ACCTTCCCCCGTCTTTAAATATTAGTATTTAAAGACGGTTAGAACCATACAAGCTCGTCGAAGGGCCTTTCAGTTTCAACGAACGGAACAAGTACCAATAAGGTCAACCCATAGCCGAACTAACTCTGTGAGTTTAGAGTCACAAAAACTATAAAATATGATCATGTATCTTCTTTATTTGTTCAACTGCCTTATACTATGAGGCAGTTGAATCAATGCTAGGAATATAATGAACGCTCAAAACAAATTAATGCCATCTAGTTCAGATGTTCCTTGGCAGGAAAGCTTTCGAGATATTCAGTGTTATCAAGACGATCAAGTGTCTGAAGCGCTTGCTCGCCTAGTTTCTGACTCACAATTTACCTCAAGTTTATTAACACTTTTTGGTACGACAGATTCACTGATAGAACAGCTACCCGAACTACAAACTATAGACACGATAGAGGGACTGCAAGACTGGATAGAGAAACGTATTTTTCCCTTAATTACGTCAAGCTATACAGACTTATCGGTATCTGGTTTAGATAGCTTAGATAAGACGCAAAGCTATACCTTTATTTCAAACCACCGCGATATCGTGATGGATCCTTTACTATTGAATCAAGCGTTAAGGCGACAAGGCTTTTCTACAGCAAATTGCGCTATTGGCGACAACCTTTTAAAGCACCCAAGCGCAAATGATTTAGCCCTATTGAATCGCTGCTTTAAAATATTTCGCTCAATCAAATCTCCGCGTGCAATCTTGAGTGCGATGAAGAATCAATCTGCCTACATTCAATTTTTGCATTTTAATCGTAAAGAAAATACGTGGATCGCACAAAAAGAAGGTCGTGCTAAGGATAATATCGACAAAACCAATCCCGCATTAATTAAGATGCTAGGCCTTAGTAAACCAACAGCATATTCCAGTGATGAGTATTTTGAACTACTTAATATCGTGCCCGTATGTTTCTCCTATGAATGGGACCCTTGTGATATAGACAAAGCCTGCCAATTAACAAATCAACAAGATGATCACAATTATCAAAAAAATACCTTGGATGATTTAATTGCCACCGAAAAAGGCTTAAAGGGAAACAAGGGGCGAATCCATCTTCACTTTGGCGAGGCGATCACTAAGAACAATATAAGTGGTGACACAACAACCTTAGACCACAAGGCCATTGCGTTGGAAATTGACAAGGTGATTAAGCAAAATTATAAGCCATACCCGGTCAACTATGCTGCGTACAAGAAGGTAAAAGGCATCGCATATGAGAATTGCCCTTTTGATAAGCAAGAGGTAAACAATGCCCTAAAAGAACTTGATCAACGTCTAGAAGCTTGCTCTTCAGAAATATCGAGACGTGTTTATAATGCTTATGCTCAGGTTTTACTTTAAATGAGCAACTCAACGTATATAAGATCCTAGATCTTCGAGTAAACTAGGTTTTTTAATACCATAGCCTTGAGAATGATCAACACCTATTTCACGCAGGACAGCTAGAATCTCGTGATTTTCAACAAATTCTGCAACGGTTTCCATACCCATAAAATGCGCCAATTCATTTATTGATTTAACAAGTGCTTGATCATGAACACTCGTGGCAATATTTCGAATAAAGATCCCGTCAATTTTGATGTAATCAACAGGTAACTTTTGAATATATCCATATGACGACAGACCCGAACCAAAATCATCAAGAGCAAATTTACAGCCAGTCTGCTTTAACACCATAATAAACTCGGTTGCATCTGAAAGATTGGTAATAGCGGCCGTCTCTGTTATTTCGAAACAAATCATCTCTGGCGGCACGGAGCTAACGGCAAACTGGCCTAACAAAAACTCTAAGAAAGTATCATCATTCAAAGAGTTTCCAGATAGGTTAACGGAAAATCCGCTCGCTTTGGCCGCCAAGGCTTGATTAGCTTCGAGCCATAATAAAACATTGTGTATTACCCATCGGTCAACTTTCGCCATCCGGTTAAAGTGTTCAGCAGCTTCAATTAATAAGCCTGGAGGCAACACTTGGCCATTCTTTTTAACACCTAAAAGAATTTCATAGTGAGGCTTCTCGACGCCATCTACATTAATTGGTCTGATTTCCTGGCAACGTAAAGTCAATAGTTCATCTAAATCTTCATCAAGACAAGTAACCCACTGAAGCATTTCTTGACGCTTTTTCTGATCATCATCTTTTTCTTGATAAAGAAGAAAGCGGTTTCGCCCCTGATTCTTAGCAGACTCACACGCTAAACTGGCTTTTCGCATCAAAGTATCACTAGAATCAATTTCTACGTTAAAGTCAGCAAGGCCGATACTAACGCTACTCTTTATAGTATGTTCTTCCCAACTAAAAGCATTGTTTTCTATAGACTCACAGATTTGCATAGCAATGTCTTTCGAGGTTTCTAATGAGCACTCATTTAGAATTACGCCAAATTCATTTCCACCTAATCTGCCACAAAATGCACCGTCAACCATTTCTGTTTTGATTAACTGGGCAACATGTTTTAACAGCGCATCACCTGCATGATGACCATAAGAAGAATTCGTTATGCTAAATTTATCCAGATCAATATACAACAAAGCAGCTTTTGTCTTATTAGTAATCGCACCAGAAATAGATTGTTGAAGCGCTCTTTCAAAAGCCTGCCTGCTAAATAAACCCGTCAACACATCACAACTGGATTGTGTTGCTAATTCTTCATAAACCGACTGCACCATTTGATGTAAGCCTTGATCGACTAAGGGCACGTCATCATGCTCAACAAAACTGGCTTTATTATCTTTGAATAACGCCACTAACTGGTTGAGTGTGACATCTTCATCTTTCATGCCTTGACTATCAACAAAAACAAAGCGAAAAGACGAGCGCCCCGACCAAGCCAAACGCATGCTTTTTGCCTTACCTTTATCATCTTTAATTTCTAACCAGTCACCCACTTTCATCGACGAAATACGTTTATGCCAGTAACTTACTTGCGTATCTGACTCTTGATCAGGGCTAAGGTCCTGAATCTCTTTTTCAGATTTATCAAACGGCCATTCATATTGCTTAACCTTCACCATAAGTGACGGCGCATCATTAAATAAGCAGTCTTCCAAGTGCAGAATAATACTTTCATGACCGATTAAACCCGAAACACTTAACTCTTTTTTGATCAGATCAATAAGTGATGGTGCTTCTAACTCCATTTCTAGTTCAATAGCCCACTTATCAGAGTGATCGGCATCATCCCCTAACCAGCTTAATAATAAATCAACAACCTTAAAAACTTCTTCATACTGCTCTGAATCATGACCATCCCTAACGGAAATCAAAGCCAAATGTTCACGCCACCCCGCCTTGTCTAGCAGCTCTAAAACGACAACCGGAACTGAAACACCTGTAAGCAGGTCTGATAAATCCTTAATAACCTTAAAGCGCGCATCAGAAACTTTCTGCTTTCCTTCATAAGCACGCGCTATACGTTCTGAGTTACGCTTATGAGCCAGGCTGTGTGAAAACTCGCATTTGAACTCAAACTGGATTTAA
>CAXBKC010000442.1:0-3556 GCA_963975615.1 uncultured Oleiphilus sp. | reverse complement strand
AGCCCCCAAAGTACAGAGTGGTTTATGAGGATAAGAGGCTGTGTCATGATATTTGTGTTTTAAATAAGAGTGATGTTGAGCCAGTCACTATTTGCAGAGCAATCGAACAATCCGTAACTAACAAAGAACTGTCTAGCCGGGAGGCGGGCTGGGCTTTCGGTAGGTCAAGCGAAAACTATTCGCCTTTGGCAATGTCAGAAGACTACCTGGCGTTCTACAGAGTGGTGCTTGGTACACCATGATTATCCGGTCAGCCAGGTTTCTCGTCACACGGCTATTGTTTTTGGCAATGGGCTTACCAATCGCCAGGTATCGAAAGGAAGTGGAAAAACTATGGAGTTTGAGCGAAGGAGACAGGGCCGAAGAGCTAGACCAGCTGTTGGCCCGCAGTCGTCCACGTAATTCCGCAGGTGTAGAAGTGACTGGACTGGAAGTTTTGAGATTATCGCCGCCAATGTCCAAGAAACAACTTCGTAACCAATTCCAAAAGGAGCAGGGAAAGAGCGGGAAATTTGGGTTTCGCCGTCATACAGCAGGCACAACTGGCGAGCTTACCCAGGTCTCGCTTGACCGGAAAGAACTGTCCAGAATGCTGGGTGTTCGTGATTACTGTTTTCGGCATTATGGTGTAAAGCTTGGTCAGCGAGAGGCCAGGTTATGGGGCAGACCGGAATCCGGTATTAAATCCTGGGTGAAGAATTTTGTGATGAACAGGCGTGTTTTTCACTCGGTAGGTCCACAAGCTCAGAGTGAGGTAGTGGAATTGTTAAAGTGGCAACCGGATTATCTTTACGGTTATGCGTCCTTACTATTGGAGGCCGCGCAGATTATCTCGAATATGGACATAGAGTTTGATCCACCAAAATGCGTGGTGTGTACGGCAGAGTCAATTCTCCCAGCACAAAAGGCTTATATATCGCGGGCGTTTAAGGCACCGGTAGCAGAAGAATATGGTTTAACTGAGTTTGATGTGATTGCATTCGAGTGCGCTGAAGGACATCGTCATCTCGTCAATCCTTGGGTGATTATTGAAAAGTCTAAAGACCATGGGTGTTTAGCGACAGATGTATCCAGAACATCTCAAAGCTTGGTACGTTACGAATTGGGAGACCACGTTAATTTAATAGTTTCAGGCTGCACCATGTTAGGCGCCAAAGAAGTTATTCATCAGTTGGAAGGCCGTTCTATAAATCGTTTCGCTTATTTGTCAAAAAATGAGAAATTCCATGCATTGGAGTTTGCCCGGGCGGTGAATCGGTACCAATTGAAATCGGGTGAAGCTTTTGAATTTACCGTTTACCAGTATCAATACGGCTGTTTTTTACTAGAGACTTCTTCTGTCCCAGCAAAAGGTCTATTGGATTTGTCGAACTTTATTTCAGAATATCTGTACAGCGTGGTGGGCGTGTGCGTGAACATCAGGTCCACTAGCGGAAATGTAAATAAAGATCCGGCTTCTAAGAAAGGCTACTTTGTTCAGGAAATGGAAATAGATCATGATAATTGAAACATTGAAATTATTTTTTAATCATTTGTAGGATGTGCTACAGGCAGGCGATTAACCGAAAGCTGCTGTTTTTTCTTGTAACCGGGTTAACTATCAAGATTAGCATCGTTAAGGGTGAGCGAATGAATAAGATAGTTAATGTTTTATGGACCGGAGGTTGGGATTCAACTTTTAGGGTGATCCAGTTGCTTTACCAAGGTGACGATGTTAAACCCCATTATATTCGTGACCCTGGCCGAGCTTCGACGCCTTTCGAGATATCTGCTATGCATCGTATTAGTGATCTTTTGCAAAACCACCCAATGCTTAAAGGTACCTTGCTACCTATAAGCATCGCTGAGTTTTCAGATTTTGAGAAATATATTGAAATTGAAGAAGCCTATATCGATCTTCTGAAGGAACACTATATTGGTGAACAATATAAGTGGATTGCCGAATATTGCAGGTATGCAAATGTAGAGTCAATTGATATTTCAATTGTATTGGTTAAAAATGATCATTTTTTTCAGGAAAATTATTCTCGGGAAGATTATCCTTTTTCTGTGATATTCAGAAATCTAGACTTTCCACTTATTGACTTGTCAAAAAGTAATATAAGAGAGTGGTGCGCTGATAACGGATTCCTGTCGGTTATAGAGGAAAGCTGGTTTTGTCATTCTCCTACGCGAAGTGGTAAACCTTGCGGGGTTTGTAGTCCATGTATAGTGGCCATGGAAGAAGGTATGGGGTATCGTCTGCCAACTGGCGCGAAAATCCGTTTCCACTTCAGGATCCTGCCGAGACTGAAAGGTTTCTTGAAAAACTATCCGAGATTCTATACTTACTTATATAAACTAAAAATATAAATGTAAATGTTTCGGTTCAGGAAGTCAAAGAAAAAAGTGATAAGCGAAACTATTTCATACAAAATATGAGCGTGTTAGAGTGAAAAAGTCAGTTTGGATAACATGGGATAATCATCGCAGGTCGAGCGAATTGGCTTCATGCTGGGATATGGAGTATAAAGTTTTCGAATATCCAGGTTGGAAGTTGGCTCGTTATTTCATTCTTTCGTTTAAAACATTATGGTATTTGTATAGGGAGAGGCCGGTTGTTGTTGTTTGTCAAAACCCCTCGGTTGTTTTGGCAGCGCTTTTGGCAACGACTAGCCGAATTCAAGGATTCTTTTTGATGGTTGACCGCCATTCGAATTTCAAAATCAGGTTTAGAAGCAGTAGTAAATTAAAATGGAAAGTATTTCATTTTATAAGTGACTATAGTATACGTCTGGCCGATCTTACGATAGTAACAAACAGCGAGGCTCGGAATTATGTGGAATCTTTAGGTGGAAAATGTGTGGTCCTGCCTGATAAGATGCCATCTGATTTGTCGGCCGATGCAATTGATCTGAAGGGCGATGTCAATTTTTTATTTATTTGCTCCTTTGATGGTGATGAACCTGTCGATGCGGTGCTTAATGCTTTTAAACGTTTAACTGATAAATATTGTATCTATATCACTGGCAACTATAAAAAATATGATAACTGGAAAAAATATGTTCACGCAGGGAATATCAGGTTTCTTGGGTTTGTTGGGGAAGAAGATTATCTGAGATATCTAAACTCTGTGGATGCCACCATTGTATTGACAAACATGCCAATGACTCTGAATTGTGGTAGCTACGAATCGGTGAAAGCCTGTAAGCCCCAGATAGTAGCAGATTCTACTGTTATAAAGGAATGGTTTAGAAGCGGCGCTGTTTACGTAGACCCAAACGACGAAACGTCAATTTATAATGGAATTATCGAAATAATTGAGAGACTCGACGAACTGAACAAGAAGAGTTTTGTCGTACAGTTGAGTCAGATTGGCTGGTGCTCGATGAAAGGGTACGGCAAATGGTTTACGAGCTCTCTGGTCACCAACTCTAATAGGGGGGCTTTGTTTAATATCATTCGAGTCTTGGATAAGAATTTGCGTGCAATGACTCGGCCCGGCCGCTTTCTGGGTTGGGGCCAACGTCATTGAATTAGTGACGTTTATCCAGAGATATCATATAATTACGGTTCA
>CAXBKC010000441.1:0-3594 GCA_963975615.1 uncultured Oleiphilus sp. | reverse complement strand
TGCTAATGCGATGATGCCAATCCCCCCCATCACAATACCGAAAGGTTGTTGCATCACCAATAAACCAATCAATACACCCGCTGTTGAAAACACAATGGCGCTCAAAATCAAGCCAGCTTGGAAAAAACTATCAAACTGAGTGACTAAGATAATGACCATCAAAAAGATGGCAATTAGAAAGGCATTGCCCAAAAACTCACCTGTTTCTTTTTGGTCTTGATCTTGGCCTTTAAAATTGATGTAGATCCCTTGCTCTAGGTCTAGCTGCTTTCACTGTTTTGACGCGAACGCCATCACTGCGATCAATGGTGCCCACTTTTTGTGCGGTTTCAAAGGAAACAAAGTGACTTATGGGTACAGCTCCTTTTTGAGTAATAATGGTCATATTATTCAGTGTATCGAGATTTCGTGCTTCTAATGGATAACGCAAACGAACTTCAACTTCTTCTTCCTGATTTTCGGGGCGATACTCTGCCATCAAGATGCCATTAGTAATCAATTTTACCGCGTTACCAAGGACGCCAACATCGGCACCGAACTCAGCGGCTTTCTTTCGATCAATAATCACTTGCCACTCAATACTGGGAAGCGGTCTTGAATCTTCAATATCGACAAAACCACCGATGTCGGTCAGCAGTGTACGAATTTGATCAATCGTATCATCTAGGTGTTCTTGGTTTTGACCACTGACTTCAATCTGAATCGGCTTGCCGCCCGAGGGGCCAGATTCTTCTTTTCTCACTTGAAACCTAACACCGGGCACGCTTGAAATGGCCTCTCGGATATCTGGAATAATGGCTTCTGCTTTTCTACGTTGCGTCCAATGCGTCAGTTCTAACTGGATTATGCCGATGGCATCTTCTGGTGCGTTATTACCAGATTGACCGACATTAAATGAACGCGCATAAATGGTCTTTATTTCACTTTGATCGTATAACAACGCTTCTACACGGCGCACAATATCATCCCGTTCATGGATCGATAAATCACCACGCGCTTGAATTTGTACTTGAATAAAATTAGGTTCTGCTTCGGGGAAAAACTCGACACCATTGCCAAAATTGATATAGGTCGCATACACAGATACGAGAAAAATAGTTGCAAAACCCAATGTTTTACCAGGATGTCGTAATAAAAAAGCTAAGCTCTTCAGATAAGACTCCGCCATTTTATTTTTGGTATCTGCTTGGTCTAATTTTTTGTCGACTTTTCCCGGATGATCTTTGGTCAAAATAGAGCCAATAACCGGAATAAATACCAAAGCCATGGCCAAGGATGCGAGTAAGGTAATGATTACCGTAATCGGTAAGAATTTCATAAATTCACCAACCACACCGGGCCAGAAAATTAAGGGCAAAAACACTGCCATCGTCGTGGCGGTTGATGCAATAATCGGCCAAGCCATACGCTTAGATGCACTGGCATAGGCTTCTACTTTTGTGGCCCCTTCCGACAATTTCCGGTCAGCTAATTCTATGGTCACTATCGCGCCATCTACCAACATACCAATCACTAATATAAGGCTAAACAAGACCACAATATTGAGTGTGAAGCCCATCCAGTTAATTACCAAAATCGCTGATAAGAACGAACCCGGAATCGCTAGACCGACCAATAAGGCAGGACGCGGCCCAAGTGCGGCAACAATCACTATCATTACGAGCACAATCGCGGCTATTACATTATTTTGTAAGTCACCTAGCATATCCTTAATTTGAGTCGACTTATCCAGCAAGTAACTGACAACAATCTGTTCAGGCCACACTTTCTGCGCTTCTGCAATTAAGCCTCTAACCATGGCAACCGTTTCTATAATATTGGCACCTGTGCGCTTGGTGACTTCTAAGGTAATGGCAGACTCGCCATCAATACGCGCAAAACCTTGCGGGTCGGATAATTTCATATGAATCGAGGCAATATCTTTGAATAAAACGGCTTCACCATCTGCCACTTTAATAGGTAGAGATAAGATATCTTTTTCATTTTCAAGAATGCCCGGCACCTTAAACACCATTCGACCGGCACCATTATCGAGAGCACCCGCAGCGACCAAACGGTTATTTTGGTTGACGAAGTTTGCCACATCATTCAAAGATAATTGATAGGCATCGACATCCTCAGGATCAATTGTCGCTTCAAGTACCTCTTCTCGATCCCCGCCAATATCAACCTCTAATACACCTGGCAAGGCTTCAATTCTGTCTTTCATGGTTTTCGCTAGACCAATCAAGGTTCTTTCTGGAATTGGTCCAGATAAGACAACCGTTAACACTGGAAATAGAGCAACATTAATTTCAGTGATTTTTGGTTCGTCGCTACTTTCAGGTAATTCTACTTTCGCTAAATCAACTTGCTCTCTAACGTCCAAAATAGCTTGTTCAGCATTAAAGCCTGCTTCGAACTCAAGCGTGACAGAGGCATAACCTTCGGCCGCGATAGAACGCATTTCTTTGAGGCCTTCAATAGACTGAAGTTCTTTTTCCAAAGGCTTTATGATCAAGACTTCGGCATCTTCAGGCGCGATACCTTCATGTGTGACCGACACATAAATCATGGGAATAGGAATGTCTGGTTCAGACTCTTTCGGAATACTTTGGTAGGCTGTCATACCCATAATGGCTAAGACAAAAAACACTAAAGCAACAGTGCGTTTACGGGTGAACGTGGCATCTATAAACGTCATAACTACTTAGCCTCTACAGCAGCAACAAGAAGGCTATTTGAGGGCTTTTCAATTTGGAGAGTTAATCCTCCAGACTTTCCTGATGAATCAGTCTGCGCACTGGAAGATGACTTCTTTGGCTCAGCGATTACTTTCGTGCCTGCCTGAACAAACCCTTGACCTACGGTAATAATATTGGCTGAGTCAGGCAACCCGCTCACCCATACTCCGGACGATTCAGAGTTAATAATGTTAATACGATAAAACTCAACAAGTTCCTGAGTATTGACGGTTTTAACGCCAAGAAAGCCTTCATTATCTAAGCTTAAAAGAGCTGGTGATATAAAATGTGCTTTCTTCATTTCTGTTTCAATCGTGGCTTTCGCACTTAAACCCGCAGGTAAACTGCCATCTTTGTTTTCAATTTCTATTTCAGCTTTAAATGAACGCGTATCGCTATTCGCTAAAGACGATAAATATTTCACTTTGCCTTTGCGTTTTTCACCGTTAATGACACGAATATTCGCATCTTGACCAAGCCTAACTCTTGAATAGACTTGCTGAGGAATATTGACACTAATCACTAAAGGATCGATGGCGATTAAAGTCGCTATTTGGGTGTTTGCTTCGACAAAGGTGCCTACTTCAATATCTAGTTGATTAATCAAGCCGGTAAAAGGAGCAATAATTTTGGTTCGTTCAAGTTCAAGCTCAACACTGGCTACTTCTGCTTGAGCCGACTTTAAGAGGGATAACGCTTGTTCAATAGAACTTTGAGATTGAAGCTTGCTGGCGACTAATTTCTGGGTACGTTCATAGGCATTTTGTCGTTCTGTTTGCAGCGCCAACGCTTTCTGCAACTGGATCTGTTTATCACGTAACTCTAATGAAGCAACCAACTGGCCTTTTTTGACCATTTGGCCTTCGTTTAC
>CAXBKC010000440.1:0-3601 GCA_963975615.1 uncultured Oleiphilus sp. | reverse complement strand
CCTGATAAAGTGGTTGCCATAGGAGCAGCAATTCAAGCCGATATTTTAGCGGGCAACAAGCCTGATAGTGATATGCTGTTACTTGATGTTATTCCTTTATCTTTAGGTTTAGAAACGATGGGAGGCCTAGTTGAAAAGGTTATTACCCGTAACACCACTATTCCTGTAGCAAAAGCACAAGAATTTACCACTTTTAAAGACGGGCAAACGGCAATGGCCGTGCATGTTTTACAAGGTGAACGTGAGCTGGTCGATGATTGTCGCTCATTAGCGCGCTTTGAGCTTCGTGGTATTCCAGCCATGACCGCCGGTGCTGCCCATATTCGCGTCACTTTTAAAGTTGATGCTGATGGTTTGTTAGAAGTGTCAGCAATGGAAAAATCAACCGGTGTTGAGTCTAGTATTACCGTGAAACCAAGCTTTGGTCTAGAAGAGCAAGAAATCACTAAAATGCTAAAAGATTCAATGGAAAATGCTGAACAAGACATGCAAGCGCGGATGTTAAAAGAGCAACAAGTTGAAGCATCACGAGTGATTGAATCGATTCAAGCCGCACTTGCTGCAGATAGTGCTCTACTTAACGAAGCAGAAATTAACGAAATCGATAGCGCGATCACAGCACTAGCGAAAATAAGCCAAACAGGAAGTGTCGATGAAGTTGAAGCGGCAATAGACACATTAAATAATAGTACTGCCTTATTTGCTGAACGTAGAATGGATTCTTCTATTAAAACAGCACTATCTGGCCATTCAGTTGACGAGGTTTAGTTAAATGCCACAAATTATATTTTTACCCAATGAAGATCTTTGCCCAGATGGTGCAGTAGTACAAGCCGAAAAAGGCGAGAGTGTGTTGGATGTAGCACTGAGAAACGATATTGGCGTTGAACATGCCTGTGAAAAAGTATGTGCTTGCACAACTTGTCATATGATCATTCGTGAAGGCTTTGATTCTATCGCTGAAAGTGATGAGCTAGAAGATGATATGTTAGATAAAGCCTGGGGCTTAGAACCTGATTCACGCCTAGGCTGTCAGGCATTAGTGGGTGATGAAGACTTAGTGGTCGAAATTCCAAAATATACCGTGAACATGGTTAGTGAGCGATAGGACAAATTTTTTGAACATTAAAAAGGGTAATAACAGGTTGATGTTATTACCCTTTTTTCGTTTCTGGTGTTTTTGGCTAAAAAGCCTATCGTATGTTCACTTTGGGAAAAGTTAAAAATATCAATGAAATCAATGAAGTATAAACCCAGTTTTTAAATTACCCTCAGACCTTCATTTTTCATTGTATGATCACTTTAGGACATTCTTTGAAGGTAAGTTTGGTCAACATTGTCCCTTAAAACAGAGTGTAGTGATGATGACCAAGATTATATTAAGGGGTCTTCTCGACCTCTATCTCTACATGTCTCACCATTTCAGAAGGTGAACAGTTCAACTTATCACACAAGGTAAAGATTGTTTTTAGGGTAGGTTGTCTCTTACCCCTTTCTAACATGGATATGTAGGTTCTATCTAACTCACAGTCTAGCGCCAGTTTCTCTTGTGAGTAACCAGATTTTAACCTCAAGGTTTTGAGAACCTTACCAAATATGTTTTCTAAATTTATATAATTCATTTTGAAATCATCTTCTAAATGTGACATATTGACTACGGACTAAAGTCTGACGGACTATAGTCGTCAGTGGTTTTGTTATGAGATTGAGGAATATGTGTGGCTTATAGAGAAAATGTATCAATAGATTTAGTTAGTAAAACACTGACTGAATTGGTGGAGACCTATCATTATACTACCGATGAAACAGAGCAGCGGTGGGTTAAACAGTTGATACAACTAGGTTGTAGAAAACTAGAAGACTTCATTACACCTCAAGTATCAGCCAAGGCTCAGAAAGTAGCTGACCAAAAGGAAATAGGGGAGTTGAGTCAATTCGGATGGTTAGATCAAAAAACTAAAATGAATGATCTTGATAGGTCAACCTTTCACTTTGAGCATATTCTCACTGTTTCAGACTTGGTTGATAGATTACTTAAACTTGGTAGTGAACCTAGTGTTGATGATGTTAAATCAATTATTGAAAAAGCCGATATTGCGTGGATCTTAAAAAGTGAAGATCAAGTATTAAATGAAAAAGGTTATAAAAACAAAAGACCAGAAAATCCACTAGATGCCTATGAAATCTGTGGAATTGAACTGGTTTAAAAATGTACGGTGTGTTGAGTATTGTTTAAGATCTAAAGGAAGAATATTAATAACATTAGGAAGTTAGCAGTGACCTATGAAGAAATCCCTCCCATTAATGAATTAATAGCGATTAAAAAGTTTGGTGAGTCGCTCACCAAAGCTTTCAAGAGACTATCGGCTTCGGAAGCCGAAGCTGTAAATGCACACCGTGAACAACTTGAAGATACGGAAGCCGATGACATCATGCACGGTGCTAACCTCAGTGAAATCCAATATCACTATTCAACTTTACTTACCCGAGAAGAAATTAACTGGCGAATAGCTAATCAGTTAACCACAACACGCCCACTGCTACTTGATGCTGGCGCATTACAGTGGATTACAACAGGCCATATGAGAATTGACGCATTTTATGACGAAATGCAGCGAAGAGATAATGAAACTAACTAAAGGAATAAACATGAAATATTTACTTATTTTAATTTTAACAGTGACTAGCCTTTCCGTGTCAGCAAGTTGGTTTAAGAAGCCACCTAAAATGCCGCCATTTGAGAATCCTTACTCTAAGTTTTTTACTATGTATGACTGTAAAACTAAAAATAAAAACGTGAGCATATATACGTTTAAATGTAAGGTTAAAAATCTAAGTTCAAATCGTTTACCTGGACTAATTTACGCTAACAATGGCCTATAATGATACACCATTAAAAAATGTAAGTGTCGTCGAGTTTGCTCTTTATAATAGAACATCACGTCAATTTAATGATTTTGAATTGATTTTTTCTGTTAATGATTCAAAATTTTCATCAAAAATGGTTTCTGGAGGGATTATAACCCCTAATGGATTACCTCAGTCAGAAATTGTAAACGAACTAAAAACAACTTCATCTTTAACTAAGAAGTATAATATCAAGGTTTTTCCACAATTAAATAACACAGAATTTTACCATGCTGTTTTTGTTTTTGAAGGAGAATCTGCTCCAAAAATGTCAGTCGTAGGGCTTAGTAAGAACGGCTCTATTATTGAATATCAAACTTGGAAAGATAACTTTCAAGTCTATAGTATTTTATTTGGGATTTTATTCGTGGGCGGAGGAGTCTGGTTATTATTTGTAAGTTTAATTGAGTATTATACTAAGCCAGCTACTCATAAGAAAGATGTGGAAAAGTTTGTGGAATTTTCAGTCATTATGAAAAATAGTAATAAACTGGAATCAAATGATTCTAAAGCTTTGGCTGATGCAGGAAAAATTTATTCCGAGTATAAACGCCCTAAAGTCAGTGTTTTTTGGTCAAAATTTCTAGGCCAACAAAAGTATGATTATTAGTCCATTAGATATTTAACGAAGTATATTGGTGCGTAATATCATGAAGCCGATCGGTCAATACTATTCAAGCCGATCACTTTTTTG
>CAXBKC010000439.1:0-3609 GCA_963975615.1 uncultured Oleiphilus sp. | reverse complement strand
AATCCAGTACCCCCAGGATATGGTAGCCATGCAGGAATTAATATGGTCTATCAAGCCTGATTTGATTATCGAAACAGGCATCGCTCATGGAGGGTCACTTATCTTTAGTGCATCTATGCTGGCATTATTAGATCTGCACGATGCCATCGAGTCTGGCGAGTCAATGCAAGCAAACAAGTCTTCTCGTAAGGTATTGGGTGTCGACATAGATATCCGTTCCCATAATCGTACTGCTATTGAAGCACATCCGATGGCAAGCCGCATTCAGATGATTCAGGGTTCTAGTATCGCACCCGAAATTATTGAGCAAGTAAAAGCAGTAGCGTCGAATTATTCACGGATTTTGGTTTGTCTTGATAGCAACCATACTCACGATCACGTGCTAGCAGAATTGAAAGCATATGCACCATTGACTAGCGTCGGTAGTTATTGTGTGGTGTTTGACACTATTATTGAAGACTTACCTGATACACAGTTCCCCGATCGTCCATGGGGGCCAGGTGATAACCCAAAAACTGCAGTATGGGAATACCTCAAAAGCCATTCTGAGTTCCAGATTGATAGTAGTATCCATCAAAAGTTGTTGATTACTGTGGCGCCAGATGGTTATTTGAAACGTATTTCTTAGATAGAGATTATCAAAATAAGATGCGTTGGTTGATCTTCTATGATCAACCAACGCATCAATTATAAAATACCTCTACTCCAAACTAATTAAATGCACATTCTTAGCAAGCGTACCCTTCCCAATACCTTTAACCGCAGTCAGTTCATCTATATGATGAAAATTACCATAACTCTCGCGATATTCAACGATGGCTTGGGCTTTCTTAATACCCACACCTTTTAATGCTTTTGAAATATCTTCCGCATTTGCAGCGTTGATATTTAGCATTTGAATATCTTGTTGTGAGTTATCGCTTTCGGCGTGGGTGTGAAAAGAGAAAATACTTAAGAGGATGATAAGAAAAATACTAGGGATGTTTGAAATCACTTTCATGGTCGTGCTCCTTGCAATGTTTAATAGAATACATGCTATTTTCTGAACTCCTGTTCAGCTAGTCATGTAAAATCTATTCTAATGTTTTTCTTCCGCTTGTGAAGCACAATTTTAAAACTTAAGCTTCTAACTCTATTTTCTATGATAACTTTCTTATGACTATACGATATAAATTGTTTTTTATTTTCCTTTTATTTGTTTTATCAGCACGAGCTTTTTCTCACTGGCATAGTTTTTCTTATGTGGCTATGACGACGCCGATAGACTTGGTTCTTTGGGAAGAAGATACAGGAAAAGCTGAAGCTATCAGCCAAGAAGTTTTTAAAGAGTTTGATCGAATAGAGCAGCAAATGTCGCGCTATATCGAAACATCAGAGCTGTCTCGCATTAATCGTCTAGCATTTAGAGAATCTGTAATTGTTTCACCTTCTTTATTTTCGGTGTTGAATTCAGCAATGAATATTTCAAAGCTCAGCCAAGGGGCGTTTGATATAACGTTCGCCTCTGTCGGTTATATGTATGATTTCAGAAAAAAGCTTAAACCGGTTAATAGTAAGATTCAGCAGAATCTTGATTTATTTCATTATCAAAATGTCTTATTAGACAGCAACACAGAAACTGTTAAATTTACCAAAGAAGGGGTTCTGATAGACCTTGGTGGTATCGCAAAAGGTTATGCGGTCGATCAAGGTATTGCGATACTTAATAATCATGGTGTGACATCTGCACATTTAAGCGCCGGTGGTGATATGCGATTGCTTGGTGATAAACGAGGCACTCCCTGGATTATCGGTGTTAAGAACCCTAGAGATGAATCTAAGCAGTCTATTGTACTTCCACTAAGTGATACAGCTGTTTCTACATCGGGTGACTATGAGCGCTTTTTTATGGATGAAAAAGGGGAGCGTGTACATCATATTTTATCTCCCAAAACGGGCAAGCCTGTTAAGGGGATGATGAGCGTAACAATTCTGGCTAATAATGCAATTACAAGCGATGGGCTTTCTACAGCAGTTTTTGTATTAGGTGTTGAAGATGGTTTGGCTTTGATTAATAAGCTGAAGGGTGTTGATGCAATCTTGATTGATGAGTTTGGTAAAGTGCATTATTCAGACGATTTGATGAGGCCGACAGTACATTAAATGTGTCGTTCATTGAGCTTGTCGAAATGTGCTTGATGAGACTAGAAGTTTAATTTGGAAGACCCTTCGACAGGCTCAGAGCGATATTGTTCACTGAGCTTGTCGAAATGTGCCTAGGCAGATGGCGGAATTGTTCCATTCACAATGGGTGCTAAGCCAACCATGGTGTCTCGTAAAGTACTATTCCCAAGACCTTGTTGTGGAAAATAAGCATTTTCAGCAAACAGGTTTTGTTCACCATGCAGTGCCATGTAATTTAGCAGTACTGTCTGAACTAATAAATTAACGTTGTTGGCAGCGGGTGATGAGGATGTTTCTACCGATGCATCTGTTCGCATATAGCCTAACTGATTACGAAGAGCAGTAGGGCGGCCACCTGGGTTATATACTAAATAGAAAGCTGCTGCCGTAGACTGGTTATCTCCCGTCCAAACACCTTTACCACGGCCATTGACAGAATTATCTATCATACCGTTACTGGCAACTGAACCATCTGAGAAAACGTATAGCATCAGTGGTTTACCTAGTTTTGCAGCATATTCTAGGCATGCACCCATACAGCGTCCAGCACGTAAATCTCTTAGCTCGCCTGTACTTCTGTCGCCAGTATGATAGTCAAAACCACCCATGGTTATATTGCCGGCACCAGCATAGCCGTTCATGACAAGTTTCATAACAGAAGCCGTTTTACGGAACTCTCCATCGCCATTAAATTCATTAGTATCGAAAATAGCGCCATCACCCACAATATTAGTATCTAGCTCGGGGTTTAAAGAACTTGGATTACCAAAACGGTCTGCCAAATCGGCACTTTTAACATAGCCGCATCTAACTAGGTCTTTAATGACATCATCTGATGTGATTTGAGTATTTACTTGGTTCATTTTCTTATCGCTTATGCGCTGGATAGATTCCATAACCGCAACTGCATCTTCCTGAGAAAGCAGGCCAACTAGGTCGCCCACGTCAACCAATCCGGTTACATCGCTAGGGCGGTCTATTTTTGTTGGTCTGACGCTTGTATCGATAAGGTCCATAGGTGCCATAGAGTTACCGCCAGAGTCTGAACTTCTAGAGCCAACTAAACTTAATAAAGAGCCATTTGCACCTGCTTTATAAATACCGTACATCGGGTTATGAGGATTATTACCTGTGTCATTTTCTGAGCGAGAAGGAATGACTACGCCATTTATATTAGCGCGTGTTGTCGGTGAGGTTTTTTCTAATATTCCTCTCAAAAAAGCACTGTCTGAATGAAAGGCCAAGCCTAACTCTTCATTGATAAAATCATTGGTTGGGCTATCTGGGTTCGTTGCTTCGGGAATCATTTCAGGTGGTAAGCCTAATTTGCTATAGCCTGCGGTGCTAAGCATATCTTTTTGGCCACCACGACCACCCGTTAGCACATTAGAGCCTGCTATGTTTGCGCCACCAGCTAGGTCAAAACAGATAAATGGAATTTTACCT
>CAXBKC010000438.1:0-3613 GCA_963975615.1 uncultured Oleiphilus sp. | reverse complement strand
CTGCATACAAAGTAGTGGTTTTACCCGAGCCTGTAGGGCCGGTAACCAACATGATGCCATGTGGACGAGATAGAATACTTTTGATCGCGTCTAAATCACGCTCTGAGGTGCCAAGATACTTAAGCATCAACCTACCCGCATTTTTATCTAGTAAACGCAGAACGATACGTTCACCATTTGCAGAAGGCATAGTTGAAACACGGATATCGACCTCACGACCACCCACTCGTAAAGAAATCCGGCCGTCTTGCGGCACGCGTTTTTCAGCAATATCGAGCTTCGCCATAACTTTAATTCGCGAAACTAATAATGGTGCTAATGCACGTTTTGGCTTAACCACTTCACGAAGCACGCCGTCGACACGAAACCTGACAACCAACTGCTTTTCAAAGGTTTCAATATGGACATCAGATGCTTCTGATTTAACCGCTTCAGTTAAAATAGCATTAATAAGACGAATAATTGGCGCATCATCTTCTTGTTCTAAAAGGTCTTCTGTTTCTGGAACGGAGTTAGCAAGACTCGCTAGATCCATATCGTCGCCTAAACCTTCAACCATTTGCATGGCTTCCGCTGAATCATTTTGATAGGCCAAATTTAGCGCAGATTCAAATTCTGATTCATCAACTCCAACGAAAGGTAGTTGGCCAAGCGTTAAGCGATTTACTTCTGAGAAAGCTTGAGTCGTGAGACCAGGACGGTAAAGTATTTGAAATTGATTTTTATCTCTGGCAATAACGATGCCTTGTTTTTTAGCGAAGCTAAACGGGAGTCGCTCAAAAGAAAAATCCTTTGTAACTGCTTGCTCTTGGGCTAAGCCTGATACAGAGCCATCAATTGTAGGAACAACACTGTTTGGTTGATCTTCAGGTATTTGAACAATTTCAGTCACAACACATCCTTTGAAAACGTTTTATTAAGGCCTTAAATAGTGTTACTTGCAGAGTTGTCGTGCAAAGGCTTCTTATTATTCACATCTAAGTAATTTACTTTCCTTAGGGTAAAGCATCATAACTTTTTTTAAAATATACATATTTAAGCTTTTGTAAGGTTCACTCTAGCTTATCATCAAAAAAAGACATGCTTCACATTGCATGTGTAGAAAATTAAATTAATTTCTGCCACAACAACTTATAGAGAATAAGTAGCTTCGTCTGCCCAATATTTTCTCACATCCTTTTATGTTATTTTGTTTTTTTTATCACTTATAATCTATTAACAAGCGCTCAAAACTAAATATATACTGATGAGTGTTTATAAAAGATCAGTATATTTATAATATGAACAAACAGTCAAAACAGCGTTAATGATTATGCTAGACTGCTATAACAAACAACTATCTTAATCTTTTATTTTGTACCTTTCTCACCAACGCCACTTAAACACTTTAGTTAACTTAAGATAGCTAAATTAAATTGGATCTAAAACATGCTTGCAGCTCGTCTACCAACAATCACTGCCATGTGCTTATGCGCTCTGATTGCTGGTTCTATTTACTGGCAGTTAAGCCCTTATATTCATAATCTCTTGATCGAACAAGGTTTAATGGAGCCCATTAAAAACACCCAACCAAACAGCAAGGTAAGCCAAGAAAATAAGCGCAAAGAAGAAGCAAAAGAGCGTAACTACAATATCCCAAGCTTTAAACTATTCGGTGATGCGCAAGCCCCTGTAAAAAAAGAAACAGTTGAAACTGAAAAACTCCCCGAAACTTCTTTAAAGCTCACACTCACAGGTGTATTAGCAGGAAAAGATAATTTACAAGCAAGTGCATTAATCGAAGGCCCTGACCGTCAGACACGTAGTTATAGAGTTGATGAAGAAGTACCTGGTGGCGCAACTTTAAAGCAAGTTTACCCCGACAGGGTTGTTTTGGAACGCTCAGGGCGCCTAGAAAACCTTATCTTCGTAGAAACTCGCCCTATAGGCATTCAAACTCAAATACCAAATATAGAAGCACCTGTTGTTTATACGCCAGAACCGAGCCATTCAGCACAGTCAAACCTACAAGACTTTAACAGACAACAGACCCAACAAATCAAAGACCGTTTGAGTCGATTACGAAGCCGCCTTCATAGTGAAGGGCCTTAAGATTGTCGGGAGCCTAACTTGTTTAAGTTTCTAGAGACAGTATTTAACTACATTTTCACACCACAGAAATTGTGGATTCTATTCGCATTCATAATCACTTTTAGCTTTCCAGTTGTTGCCTTTGAAATTGATTTATCAATCATCAAGCAAGTTAAAGAACGTTTCGGTGAAAAAGCATCGTCTCGACTTAGGTATTGGCAGAAAATAGTAAATGATGCAAAAGATAAGACTTCCGACGAGCAACTTGAAATTGCTAATTCATTTTTTAATCAAGTGCGCTTTATATCTGACCAGGAGCATTGGCAAAAAGAAGACTATTGGGCAACCCCTTTAGAAATGCTAGTGACCAATGGCGCCGACTGTGAAGATTATTCAATTGCAAAATACTTCACCTTAAGAGAACTTGGTATTCCTGACGAGAAGCTAAAAATCACTTATGTCAAAGCAGTTCAACTTAACCAAGCACACATGATTCTTGCCTATTACCCCTATCCCGGCGCTGAGCCACTGATTCTCGACAATTTGATTAATGACATCCTTCCGGCCTCACAACGCCCCGACCTTATTCCTGTATATAGTTTTAACGGTGAAGGTTTATGGCTAAGCAAATTAAGCAGCCAAGAAGGTAAACGTATTGGTAATTCAAGCAAGCTTGATAACTGGACGGATTTAATGACTCGTCACAGTCGTTTATTTAATTAACCCATCCCAATTATTCATATCAATAGCTGTAACAAATATTGCAAAGTTGACGTTTACGTCAACTGAATGTTAATTTATGATAATGATTAATTAAATAGCCAATTTGTTTGCTTCGCTCTTTATATGAGATAAATATGAGTAAAGAATATTCGATCAGCGATTTAGCTCAAGAATTTGACATTACCACACGCACAATACGTTTTTATGAGGCTGAAGAGTTACTGCACCCTACTCGTAAGGGGCAAACGCGTATCTATGATGACCAAGATAGAGTGCGCTTAAAACTTATACTGAGAGGAAAGCGACTTGGTTTTTCTTTATCTGAATCAAAAGAATTAATCACGCTATACGACCCAAGCTCACAAAACACAAAACAGCTTAATCGCTTCCTTGAAAAAATTAACGAACGACGCGGCTCACTTCAACAGCAGTTAGAAGATATTAAGATCATGCAACATGAATTAGATGAAGCTGAAGCGCGTTGTAAAAATGCCTTAAAAGCGCTGTAAATAATTATAAGACTAAAAATATTGAGGAATTACTATGTACCAATCTCTTAACTTCAACCACGGCGAAACAATCGACATGCTACGCCAGCAAGTTAAAAACTTTTCAGATAAAGAAATCGCCCCAATTGCTGACAAAACAGATAAAGACAATGCCTTTCCTAACGAACTATGGCCAAAACTGGGCGAAATGGGTTTACTTGGCATGACTGTTTCGGAAGACTTGGGTGGAACAGGAATGGGCTACCTTGCACACACAATCGCGATGGAAGAAGTGAGTCGTGCTAGCGCGTCTATAGGTTTGAGTTATGGCG
>CAXBKC010000437.1:0-3622 GCA_963975615.1 uncultured Oleiphilus sp. | reverse complement strand
CATTGTTGGTTAACAGTAGACACTGTTCGCCAGACATCTTGCTCAATAACTTCTGCCCATGAGTCGCGGTCACCATCCCAAGAGCCAGAAGCATATTTGGATAAGAAAGATTCGAGATGGGTTTTATCGGCTTGATTATTCTGTTCCTGCATCAAAAATAAAGGTAAAGCGCTTAAGTCGCTATCACTAGTATCGAGTTGTTGATCGAGCTTACTCAAGCAAAGGTAGCGACCTCTACCCTTTGCTAAAGCATAGGTAAACTCGAGTCCTGAATATTTCGCTAGCTCGGGGAGGTCTTTACTCATTACCTGTTCTTGAAGAGCGGTTGTGGCAGTCGACACGATTACTTTTCTTTTTTCATCTAAAGCCAAAGGTAATACCGACATGCAATACGCCAAGGTTTTACCTGTACCTGTGCCCGCTTCAACAACACACACTGCTGGTGCAGAAGTACGCTCACCTTGCTCATTTTCTTCAATAGAGCCTAAGTATTTCGCAATTTCTGCAATCATGACTCGTTGCCCGAAACGTGGACGAAAGCCTTCGCGTGAAGTGAATTTACGATAAGTTGTTTGAATCAGGTTTTTTTGTGCTTCAGTAAGCATGAATAAGAAAAATTCCAGTGGTAATGCCGAAGCAAAAAATAGTCGTGGTTTGAATTCTCGACACTTACCCTTTGTGGAGCAAGCTTTTTCGATAAGAGCTGGGCGCTTGCCCTAAAATCTTACGAAATACTCTCGAAAAATACAGCGCGTCATCATACCCTAATTGAGTAGCAATTTCCGACATGCTTAAGCTAGTTTGTTCTAATAAAAAACAAGCATGTTCCATTTTAAGTGTAATAAAATGTTTTAAGGGAGAGGTGCCAGTTAGAAGCTGATACTGTCGTGCAAAATGATATTTTGAGCAATGGCTAAGAGAAGCAAGCTCTTCCAGACTTATAAGTTTATCAATATTTATTCGCATAAATTGTTGAATTTTGGGGATAGACAGACCATTTTCATATCTATTTCTGCGCTTCATTTGGCGTTCTATTTTTGTAAGAATATGCCTAAACAAGTTAGAGGCATGAATAAAATCTGATAACTGGGTACTATCACGCACAGTTTCTATAAGCTCTCTAAATGACTGTATAAAATCAATATCTGTCATATTACGAATTATTTCAAATGACTGATTATGATTAATATAATCAAAAAAGTCTTTAGCCTGCTCACCCTGAAAGTGACACCAATAGACTGTCCAAGGCTGGTCTTCATCTGCTTGATAGGCATGAACGGTGTTCGGCGGCAATATAAATAACTCACCAGCTTTAACTGTTTTTTTTTCCTTGTTTAAGCTTAGAAAGCCTTTACCATCAGCACAATATATAAGAATATAATCGTCATGTTCAGTTCGTTTCATTTCATGCGACTTAGCTTTAGGGTAATAGCCTATCGCAGTGGTATAACAAGACCTTGTTAAAGGATGCAGGCATAACGCGGATAAAACATTGGCAGCAACGCTGACACGTAAAGCAGACTGCGATAATGGCCAATTTGAAGGTTCGCTCATAATGAGTACTCAAACAAGAATATAGCAATATAATCCATATTGTTCGCAATTTAGTCAATTCAAACTTGAATAAAAATACGTAAAGTAGTCATTTCAGTTATTCACAAAAACAACAGGGCCGGCCTTATGACTCCATATGTTCCTTTATTAATTAATGGTCAATTTATTCAGAGCAGCAGCTCCAACCTACTTGATGTCGTCAATCCAGCCACTCAAGAAATTCTTGCCAAAGTCCCGATGGCCACAAACGCTGAAATTGAAACGGCAATATCTGGCGCGCAAGCCGCTTTCGAGATTTGGAAAGAAACTCCTGTTTCTGAACGCGCTCGTTTAATGTTGCGCTATCAAGCTCTTTTAAAAACTCACCAAAAAGAAGTCGCGGAAATTCTTGCCGCTGATACAGGCAAAAACCTTGAAGATGCGATGGGTGATGTTTGGCGCGGTATCGAAGTTGTTGAACATGCTTGTAATATCCCCTCATTATTAATGGGTGAAACCGTTGAGAACGTTGCCCGTGGTGTCGATACTTACAGTGTAACGCAGCCTCTAGGTGTGACCCTTGGTATTACCCCGTTTAACTTCCCTGCCATGATTCCTTTATGGATGTTTCCACTTTCAATTGCTTGCGGTAATGCCATGATTCTAAAGCCATCCGAACAAGTTCCACTGGCGACAATGCGCTTAGTAGAACTTTTCGTAGAAGCAGGTGTTCCTGCTGGCTTGCTTCAAGTCATTCATGGTGGCAAAGACCAAGTTCAACAACTCATTTCGGACTCACGTGTTCTGACTACCTCATTCGTTGGTTCAGTTCCTGTAGCGAAAGATATTTACCTACAAACCACACAGTTAATGAAACGAGCCCAGTGCTTTGCCGGTGCAAAAAACCACATGGTGGTAATGCCAGATGCCGATAAAGATACTGTGATGAATGCCTTAGTTGGCGCAACAGTCGGTGCTGCAGGCCAGCGTTGTATGGCAATCAGTGTGATTGTTTTTGTTGGTGAAACCCGCGAGTGGGTGAAAGGCCTTCAAGAGCGCTTAGCTGTCGTGAAGCCAGGCATTTGGAGCAATCCAGAATCGGCTTACGGGCCACTTATAAGCCCTCAAGCCAAGCAACGTGTTGCTAGCTTAATACAGACAGGTATTGATCAAGGCGCAAACTGCTTATTAGACGGACGAGATATTACCATTTCAGACTACCCTAAAGGCAACTGGATGGGGCCAACACTGTTTTCTAATGTAAAAACAGACATGGATATTTATACACAAGAAATATTCGGCCCAGTGGTTTGCTGCATCGATGTCGAGAATCTAGATGAAGCTATTCAATTAGTAAATGACAGCCCCTATGGTAATGGCACATCAATCTTTACTACCTCCGGTGTTCATGCGCGACAATATCAGCATGAAATTGAAGTAGGTCAAGTGGGTATCAATTTACCGATCCCTGTACCCCTTCCATTCTTCTCATTTACTGGCTGGAAAGGTTCGTTCATGGGAGACTTACACGCTTATGGGAAACAGGCAGTTCAGTTTTATACTAAAACTAAAACCATTACTGCTAGCTGGAAGCGCCCATCTGCTTCAACACCCAACATGAGTATCAGTTTAAAATAAAAGGCCTAAAATGAATTACGATTTAGACGAATCTCAACGTGCATTCCAAGAAACAGCCAGAAAGTTTGCAGAAAATGTATTGGCCCCAAATGCTCATGAATGGGATCAGAAAAGTTGCTTCCCAAAAGAAGCGTTTAAAGAAGCAGGTAAACTTGGCTTTATGGCCATGTACATACCTGAAGAACATCATGGCATTGGTTTAAGCCGTTTAGATAGCACCTTAATTATGGAAGAGCTGGCTGCTGGCTGCACTTCAACTGCAGCCTTTGTCAGTATCCATAATATGGCATTTAATATGTTTGCTCGTTATGGCCAGAAAGAAGTCATCTCTCAATGGTCAGAAGCGCTTTCGACCGGAGAAAAGTTAGCTAGTTATTGTTTAACTGAACCCGGCGCAGGCTCTGATGCCGCGTCATTAACCACCAAGGCTGAAAAGAAAAATGGACAGTAT
>CAXBKC010000436.1:0-3627 GCA_963975615.1 uncultured Oleiphilus sp. | reverse complement strand
CAACACGAACATTTCGAGCTGGAACTACCGTAGAAATAGCATGCTTATACACCATCTGACTGACTGTATTTTTTAACAAGATAACAAACTGATCAAATGATTCTATCTGCCCTTGAAGCTTAATGCCGTTCACCAAGAAAATGGAAACAGGAATGCGCTCTTTACGTAAAGCGTTTAAGTATGGATCTTGAAGTGAGTGGCCCTTAGACATGTTATTATCTCCTAGTTTTTTTAAAATCTGTCTATTTAATATTGTATTGATTTAACGCATTTAAAGCTTAAAATATGTGAGCTGCGTCTTAATATGCGGCATTTTCAACGATTTTCAATGCTTTAGCCAGCACTTTTGCATCATTCGTATCTAGTTGGTATAAATTTGGCCAGCTTCTTAACCAAGTTAATTGCCTTTTTGCTAGCTGCCGAGTAGCAATAATTCCACGCTCTCGCATTTCTTCATAACTTAACTTCCCTTCAAAATAGTCCCATGCTTGGCGATATCCGACACAGCGCATGGATGACATCTCTGAAGTAATATCTTCTTGCTGATAGAAGCCTTTTACCTCATCAAGAAAACCATTGCCAAGCATACTATCAAAACGTTTTTCGATTCGCTGGTGTAGTTCTTTTCTATCAACCGGAGCTATTGAAAAATTCAGAAAGCGATAAGGTAATGGTGGTAATCCCCCCACTACACTCCTCATATCTTCAACATCAATACTATTTTTATTAAGACGCTTACTCTCAGTGTAACTTCCATCTGACGCTTTACCAGTTTGATTCTGTTGATCCTCCCACAATTGCGTCATTGTCTTACCGCTAACACGATAAACTTCAAGTGCTCGCTGAAGACGCTGGGAGTCTGTCGGCTTAATACGTGCAGCAGAGTCAGGATCAACCTTTGCAAGTTGTGCATGGATATATGCCCAGCCGTGCTGTTCGGCATCCTTAGCAATTTCATGACGAACTTGCTCATCGGCAGAGGGTAAGTTTGCAATGCCCTGCTGAATGATTCGGTAATACATCATCGTTCCACCCACTAAAAGCGGAATTCGGCCTTTAGCTATAATTTTCTGCATTTCTCGATAAGCATCTGTATAAAACTGCGCAACTGAGTAATTTTCATTAGGTTCAATTATATCGATAAGTCTGTGCGGAGCTTTTTGCAAAAACGCCTTGTCTGGTTTAGCGGTTCCAATATCCATGCCTTTATATATCAACGCTGAATCAACACTAATAATGTCGCAAGGAAGATTTTCTGTTAAGGCTAAAGCTAAATCTGTTTTCCCCGCAGCTGTTGGACCCATTAAGCAAATAGCTAAGGGTAAACCTTTCATTGAAGACTGGAGCGCTAGATCTTCATTTAATAGAGCCTCATCAATTTGGTCTGATGATAAATCAGCCACCTTACCGGCCTCTCAAGAATAACTTATCCAACTCATTCATAGATAAAGCCGTCCAGGTAGGACGCCCATGATTACACTGACCACTTCGCTCCGTCGCTTCCATATCTCTCAATAAAGCGTTCATCTCAGGCACTGTCAACACTCGATTAGCTCTAACAGAACCATGACAAGCCATACTGCTCATTAACTCATTGGCTGCATTTTCTAACTGGTCAGAATAACCGTATTCAATCATGTCACTAAGCAAATCTCTTACCAAAAAAGCTACATCGACATTCTGAAGAATAACGGGAACTTGTCGAACAATAATACTTTCAGGACCAGAGCGCTCTAACCTAAGGCCGAATTTCAATAAGCCTTCTGCACAGCCCTCCGCGATATCTGCCTCTTTCTGACTAACAGCTATATTCATAGGCACCAATAGTGGCTGAGCCACAATGCCTTTTTGATAAAAGTCCGTTTTCATTCTTTCATAAGTAATACGCTCGTGCGCAGCATGCATATCAACCACAATTAGGCCATTTGCATTTTGCGCAAGAATAAAAACCCCGTGTAGCTGGGCAATCGCAAAACCCAAAGGATATTCTTGGGTTTGCTGAGTAGTCTGCTGATTAAATTCTGAAGCTGCTAATACCTGCTTATCTGGGTGAAGAGCCTGATAATGCGACATAACTTCCGACACAGATTCTGAACGCAAGTTATTCGCTTGAAAACCAAAGTTAGCTGCCGGATTACCAGCCTGCCCTTGCGCAGTGTTTGATAAACTCATTGCATCCTGAGAACCATAACTTGGTGCAAATAATATTGCATTGCCTTGAGAGTCTAATTGAGCTGGTTGCCCACTTTGATCAGATTGATTGCTTGTTTGAATATGCAAAGGAGCTTCAGGTCGAATATCTGCCAAAGCCTTATGCAAGCCCCTAAAAATAAAGTCATGCACCATTCGACCATCACGAAAACGCACCTCGTGCTTGGTTGGGTGGACGTTCACATCAACCAAGGCAGGATCAAGCTCTAGATACAAGACAAAAGCAGGATGACGACCATGATAAAGCACATCCCTAAACGCCTGTTTGACAGCATGTGTCACCAGCCTGTCTCGAATTACACGCCCATTCACGAAAAAATACTGCAAATCTGCCTGACTTCTCGAAAAGGTAGGCTTCGCGACCCACCCCCATAACTTAAAGCCTGTTGCTTCAATATCAATTCGAATTGCATTTTCCATAAAAGGCTTTCCACAAAGGGAAGCAACTCGCTGCTCTTTATCACTTAAGTTGGAAGCAGGCCTTAGATTATGGATACTTTTTTGATTATGACTTAACTCAAAAGCAACCTCAAAACGGCTAAGAGCTTGTCTTTTTAAAACTTCTTCCAGATGATTAAATTCTGTTTTTTCGGTTCGAAGGAATTTACGCCTAGCCGGTGTATTAAAGAATAAATCCCTTACTTCTACAGAGGTACCCCGATTGTGCGCAACCGGACTCAAGCTAGCTTCCATATCGCGCCCTTCTGTCACCACCTGCCAGCCTTGGTCAGCTGTTTCAGTTTTAGAACTAAGCACCAACCTAGATACGGAACTTATACTTGCTAAAGCTTCCCCTCTAAAACCGAGTGTGGCAACTGCTTCTAAATCATCTAAAGATTCAATTTTACTGGTTGCATGCCGGCTCAAAGATAATGGCAAATCTTCCTTTTCCATGCCGTCACCATCATCACGAACAAGAATTCGCTTAACACCGCCCGCCTCTACTTGGACTTGTATACGCCTGCCACCCGCATCCAAGGCATTTTCTAACAACTCTTTAACAACGGATGCTGGGCGCTCGACAACTTCACCAGCGGCTATCTGGTTGGCTAAGCGCGCTGAAAGTTTATGGATTTTACTCATAGAGATAGTATTCTTTGGGTTATATAAATGTGATCAGCCCGCAGGCAATTTAAGACCCTGACCAATTCTGAGCCGGTCAGAAGAAAGACCATTAAGGCTCTTGATCTCTTGCAAAGTAAGTCTGTTCTGATTTGCAATCAGAGACAAGGTATCGCCTCGCTTAACAGTATATTTCTTATAAGGCGCTGTAGTCTTGGAATAATTATTTGGCTCTGACTCATAAACATACCCAACTGAAGCTTGTTGGTTTTTAGACTGCTTAAGCCAAGCGATTAACGTTCCTGGCGGAGGCGTCGTTTCGAAATACTTAACAATGCCTTTATGAATAGAATC
>CAXBKC010000435.1:0-3630 GCA_963975615.1 uncultured Oleiphilus sp. | reverse complement strand
GCGATCGTGAGAAAGCTAGCCATGGCCATCGCTTGAGTCCTACGCCGGTACACGCGCTGCAAATCATATAGCAGCGCATTAGCCGGATCAGGTTCAGCGGGACCAGACCGCTTGGCAGCAACATTGCTATGTCCTGCGCCATCTCAACCGGATTCACCGACACCCCGTCAAGCTGTTCGTTAGCGGAGTGTAGGGGCCGGATGGGGGAGATGCTAGGGCGGATGATTGTTGATGGTAAATCGCGAAAGAACCGAATTTTGAAATATTGTCAAAATTGGCTTTGCTCTTATAGGAATCACTGGGGTAGAGTCCAACTTGGTATCTGCATAACCTTAATGTGCTGTTGCGTTCATTGAGGTTATGCAGCGGGACGTATAATCACTGTTAGTAACCCGAAGCATAGGTTAACTTGCATGCAAAAAATTAAGGAAAAAGAATGCATTTAACGCCGTCTGATCCAGACATAGCCACGTTATATCGAAAAATTAGGCAAAAGCGACTTGATTTGCAACCAAACTTTCAAAGAGGAGAAGTTTGGGGGAAAGCTAAAAAACAACGGTTAATTGATAGCATTCTACGTGGTTGGCATATCCCTCCAATTCATGTAATCCAGGTTCCAAATAGTGAAAAACAAGAAGTATTAGACGGCCAGCAGCGATTGGCGGCTATACGGGATTTTCTAGAAGGTGATTTCGCTATCAATGGAAACTTAGACCCGATTGAATCATATATTATGAAACTGGACGGACTATCATGGAATGAACTTCCAGAAGCTGTTTCTGGGAAAATAGAAGACTTTACTATTCGTTTATTAACAATTTCTGACTACAAACCTGGAGAGCCAGGAGAGCTTTTTTATCGTTTAAACCAACCAACAAATTTGACATCAGCTGAACAAAGAAATGCCTACTTCGGGGAAGCACGCCAGCAAGTAAAAGATTTATCTGAGGCTATGGTTAAACTTGGTTATAGCAGAGAAATTTTGGGCTTTTCAAACTCAAGAATGGCCTATGATGATGTGATATCAAAGTTTTTACTGACACTCGAACTTGGTACGCTTAAGAAAAAAATTACAGCTAACAGCATAACATCTCGTTACCGAGATAGTGAGGGGTTTGATATTAAGTTAATTAAAGCTTCAGACGAATCTCTAGCTAAACTGTTTAATTGTTTAACGAAATTTAAAAATCCAATAAAGCTTAACAAGGCTTCAGCTCTCAGTTGGCTAATATTTATTTATTCATATAGTAATTCTTTCGATTCTGAAGAAACACTTAATGAATTTTTTGAAATTTTTGAAAGAATCAGAAAAGAAACTACTGAGACAGATGAGTTAACCATATTGCCCAAAGGAATAAATAAAGGGCTAGTGAAGAAAATACTTGCTGTTTATCATGACAGAAGCGGCTCTCGAGTTGCTGATACCTCATCTGTAATATTAAGGGATTTATCTTTATGGTCTCTTTTTACAGTGTATTTCCCCATGGCTATTGATGGAAATTCCAAATGTTCAGACTTGTATGATTCCATACATCATCTAGCCACAATTTCACCGACATCCATAACAGAGAAGAACCTTGAAGAAATTGCAAATAATCTAGCGTGGGGGCAAGAGCTATGATGAATTTGCGACAAGCGAGAATGGATGATCATTGGAGGACAGCATTTAAAAGACAATATCCTTTAGTTTTAAAGGATATGGAGTTTACCCAAGGTGAAGTGTTTGGTAATGCAAGGTTAACACTTAAACCTGGCATTAATGCCATTGTTGGGAAAAATGGCATTGGCAAGAGTAATTTTGTTAGAGCAATCTATAATTCATTGATAAGCGAATCAAGTAATAGGCAAAAATTTCCAAAGCTTTTAGATAAAAGCATGATAAAGCTGGATTTTGTTTTATCTGGAGCTGACTATTCCCTTAATCTAAATCCTTATGCAAACAATGAAATTGAGCAAGATATATTATGCATGCTATTTGACCCATGCACACTGATTCCAGAGATACAAAACCTGTTTACACAGCAGGACAATTTGAGTGAGCTATTAGAAGGGTTTAGTCCGATCCAGTTGTCAGGCGAGGAGCTCAAGTTGGCAAATTTTGTTACTAATACGGAATACTCTTCTATTGAAGTCATTAGCATAGAAGATGAGTATGACTCTTTCCCTATGCTTCCATTTTTTTCGGTTGACAGGGGTGGGATTAAGTACGACAGCCGAGATATGGGGCTTGGTGAGTTGTCTCTTTTATATTATTTTTGGCTTATCGACTATATCGAAAAGTCGAGCAGTAATTGTTTCTTAATTATTGAAGAGCCAGAAAGCTTTCTACCTCCTTTGATTCAAAACCGGATGTGCGATGTACTGGCAATGACTTTGGCAACTAAGGGCATTGCTTGTTTAATATCAACACATTCAGAACATGTTTTAAGGAAAATACCAAGATCACATATACACATAATGAGCCGGATTTTGAATCAAATACAATTTTTCAATGCCGCTTCAAACTTAGAACAGATGAATGTCCTTGGACTTACAGCACCCAAAAAAGGACTTTTGTTTTATGAAGATAAAGCGGCTTATTTATTCACTTGCGCTCTAATAAAAATTTCTCCCTTGTTTGTTATAGATAGTTTTCTTTATCATTGCTCGGGATCTGAAGGAGATGTTTTAAAAGATTTAAAACGTTTTCCAGGTTATTTTTCTGATTTTTCTTTCATCGCTGTATTTGATGGTGACTGCAGAGGGAAAATGGACAATCAGCTCGCCGACTTTGAAAACTATCTATTCTTGCCATCAACTGTATCTCCAGAAGAGCATGTTATCTCGTATTTAAAGGGAGTAGGTATAGCAGATGTAGCCAGCCATCTTGGGAAGAGTATTGCGGTTACGAGTGCAGCAGTTGAAGTTGCTACTGGCTTAGATCATCATGACTACTTTGTGGAAATGGCTAAAGTTCTTGCGTTATCGTATGAAGAATTGTTCATAAAACTTTGTGATTTATGGATTGGTGACGTAAGAAATAATGAGAGTGTTAAAGCATTTATTGAAAAGCTGGAATTACTCGCGCTGTAGGCTGCTAACAAGTCAAAGCACTCGGGCGCAGTAAAACTGCGCCGGTGTTTGAGACATAAATAAGATGGATCATCAAATCGTACTAACCGGTGGCCCCTGAGGTGGAAAAACAACTCTCCTTGATACTTTAGCAGAGCTATCACCTCGGCCAGACCCGGTCTCTTTAGTTCAGGAAATCCTGAGTTCGCATATTGAGAAGTATCGGAGTGTCATTGCCTGCGCCCATGCCAAGTTCTTTGATCGTGGGGAGCTGGATGCGCTATACATGCTTGATGCGGAGAGCGCATTGTCACGGGTGGACATCGCCAGCTAAGTCCAAACGTCCACCTATAACACTGGTGCTACTACGTTATCGATTCAGTTTGATGCTTTTCCAGACCAGTCCAGCCAGCGCAATCGCCAATACGGCGAACAGCACGGCGGCGCCCGTCGAATCCAGCACTTGCAACGTCAGACCTGACACGACCAACCAGAGCGCGGGAATGACAACGGCGATCCAGAGGGCGAAACCCCGAAGCATGATGAGCATCAGGCCTAGCGTGGTAACCGCCGTGGGGT
>CAXBKC010000434.1:0-3652 GCA_963975615.1 uncultured Oleiphilus sp. | reverse complement strand
ACCCATTGAGTATCTTCAAGATGTGCTTAATAACGAAAGCTACGACCTCATATATTGTATTGGTGCAAAAGCGCTTGGCTCGATAGATTACATCGACCCAAACAAGCCTGTTGTTTATACCGCTGTTCTTAATTGGAGACGCTTCCAAGCTCATGCTAATTATTATGGTATCGCTAGTGAATTATCTCCGCAGGTTCAGCTCACATGGTTTAAGTATATTTTCCCAGAAATAGAAAATATTGGTGTATTTTATGGTGAAGAAAATCAGATCTTAATTGATGATGCACAAAAGACAGCTACTAATCTATCGCTTAAATTAGAGGCTCTACTACTAAGGAGTGATGAGCAGCTAATGCTGTCAGCCAAAGCTTTGTTGAAAGACATTGAAGCGCTTTGGCTTATATCCGATTCAAGTACGCTTTCATCGATAGAAAATGTAGAAAAGCTATTTCAATTAGCTGATTCATTAAATGTGCCCATATTTTCGTATAACCCTGTCTTTATGGATATGGGATCAGTCATGAGCCTCGTGGCTGATTTACCAACCACTGCTAGGCAGGCAGCATTGTTATCTATGCGGTTGCTGGGAGGTAGCATACCTAGTCAAGCAGTTCAATTTCCTGCAGGCAGCAGGATTATTCTAGGCGGTGATAGTATTGATCGCTATAAAATGGAACTGAATCTTGGAGCATTAGATTCAGTTGACGAATTTCGATAAATAACTATTTGCGAACCCACTTCACATACTTGGTGTTTGGACATTTCAGCAACATATTTAATTCAATGATCTAATGTATGAAAGCAACTAAACGAATAAAAAAGCATACAAGTATCACCGCTGTAATTAGCCTAATTATTATGTCTAGCTCATGGGCGCATGCGATAGAGCAAGACTTAAGTTCAATGACAGCTTTGCAAGATGAAATTATGTGGTTGCAGGAAGAAACCTTTGTTACAACCGCGACAAAGACCCAAGAAGACATAACTAAAAGTGGTTCAGCCGTTACCGTGATCACCGATCAAGATCTTGAATATATGGGTGCACGGAACCTTATGGATGCACTAAAACGTGTGCCAGGGCTTGGTATTTCGATTAGTAATATTGGCACACCTATCATTGAAGTACGTGGTGTTAAAACCGACTTTAGTGAAAAAGTACTCTTGCTTAAGAATGGTCATGCCATTAACAATAACATCGTAAATGGTGGTGCTACTACTTCATATAATAATTTTCTAATTGATGATATTAAGCAGATTGAAATAGTAAGAGGGCCTGGGTCAGCACTCTATGGAGCCAATGCTTTCGTCGCAGTGATCAATATTATTACTAAAGACGCTAAGGATGTAGATGGAACTCATGTGTCGCTTAGCTTAGGTGATAATGAAACTAGAAAAATAAATATCCAAACCGGCCAACAATTAAAAAATTTAAATTATGTATTTAATGCAACATTGTTCGATACGGATGGGCATCGAGATATGGTTGAGTCAGATTTTTTGGGGAATTCTGGTGAAATGGATGACGATAATAAACAATTTGAGCTTGGTCTAAAGCTGGACTATTCAAGTTTCTCATTTCAGGGGCAGTATTTAAAACGAAATAGTGGCGCTTATTTAGGTATCGGCAATGCATTGAACGATGATACTAAGCAAGATTATGTCGAATATTTCCTAGAGGTGGCTTACCAAAACTCTTTGACGGAAGATCTTACCCTTACTCAGACGTTCTATAACAATAATTTTAAGTTAGATAATTATTGGGAGATATTCCCGGAAGCATTTGTTCCAACTTTCCCAAACGGTTTAGTAGCCATTTCCTTCATTACCATGGAAACATTAGGGGCAGAATTTCAACTTGAATACACCCTAAATCAACATAAGTTCATTCTGGGGTTTATGGCGGAACATCAATCGATTTTTGATGTCGGTTTTGAAGCTAACTATGACCCTACAACAAATAATCCCTTGCCTGGTGGAATCCAGGATATCTATGATGTTTGGCCATGGATTGGAAATGAACGAAGAGATATTCAAGCCTTATATGTTCAAGATATATGGGATATTAATAACAGCTTAAGGTTAATTACGGGTGCTCGCTATGATCGCTATAGCGATATTGGCGGTTCTTTTAATCCTAGAACAAGCTTAAGTTGGGGCTTTTTAAGTGACAGTGATATTACCTTAAGTTATGGCACGGCTTTCAGGGCACCTAATTTTGGTGAACTGTACAATATGAATAATCCCGTCTTTGTTGGTAATTCTGATCTAAATCCAGAAGAAATTGAAAGTTACGAATTAAGTGTCAGTAGTCAGATATTTAAACGAAGCGATGTACGTGCAACAGTTTTCAGGAATAATATATCTGAGTTAATCGAATTAAAATCCGGTACCGTGAATAATGCTGGCAACCTTGAAGTAAATGGACTTGAGTTAGAATCAAATTCACGATTGTATGGTGGTTCAATCGTAGGTTTTAATTACACCTATCAATATGCCGAAGATAAAAGCAGTAAACGCCGCTCATCCGATATTCCTATGCATATAGCCAATGCTTCTTATACCTATCGATACTCTCAATTTTTAAGGGCTTACCTTGGTCTTAATTACAGAGGAGAGCTTAATAGGGAGGCGTCCGATAGCCGTCCAACTATTGCAGAGAAAACAACGATCGACTTTGCAGTGAATATAAAGAGTGCTGATAAAAACACCCATATAAAACTTTCAATTTATAACCTCTTTAATGAAGGCTATGTTGATGCTGCCCGAACAGGCACAATTAATTCTGATTTCCCTAGGCCGGGTCGAAACTTCATGTTCGAAGTAACTCAAAAGTTATAAGCTCTTTCCTAGTAAAAAGAGCTATTGATGAGTTTGGACAGGATTCAGTTGATGAGTTTCAATAAGTCATTATTTAGCCATTTGTCCAAGTCATGGTTAAGGTGCCTGGTTGACCGTATGAACCTTTAAATGCAGGGTAGAGCTTGCTTATGTTATTAGCAAACTCGCTATACATACTTGGTTTCTTCATCGCGTCTGCTGCTGTTAGTGTAAACACCGCAATATCAAATGCTCCACTGGTGTTAAATAACTCATTAATGGACGGGTTCGATAAAGGCTCGCCAGCTGGCGTCATGCAGCAAATCATGTCTGGACCTAAAACGTAGCTGGGTGTTTGACTATCCCACACAAAGGCTCCTAAAAATTCATTTAAGTAGGGAAGTTCAATTATGTGCTTTCCCATATCTATCACAACAATGCCGCCATCGAGTGCACCGACAGCTTCTTCTTTTACCGCAATCACTTTACCAATGCCTAAAAAGTGATGCGCTTGATTTGAGTCGATTAATACTTTCTGTACACTTTCAACAGGGGTTTTACTTTCAAGTGCTACGCCAATTTTTTCTGCTAAAACTAAAGATCCACCGATTGCTGCAGCACTTTTTCCAGATCCGCTTTTGAGTGTTTTGCCGCTAAACGGCCATAAAGCGATAGCGCCAGCGTTGTATTGAGTAAAGTTTGGGTCTGTTGTGAGTACTTCGCCGGCCCATGCTTCTACTTCTTCAGCAGAATCGCCTGATGGGCAAGTTACACAAGGGTTTCCAGGAACGCCCACTGCAGACAAGACTGCTGGCGTGGCAGGGATACCAACCTG
>CAXBKC010000433.1:0-3653 GCA_963975615.1 uncultured Oleiphilus sp. | reverse complement strand
GGCAGTGCTATCCTTTGCGCCAACCGCGCCAACAATTCCGCACATAAATATTCCTATATGTGATGGTTACCAATTCGTATAATGAACGATAAATAATGAAAAAAGAGGTCAATGGTGTTGCGGGGTGTAACAAACCGATATGAGCTTACTCCAAGCCTGTGACATAGCTAACCGTAAGCTTATATTGCGCCGCCCAATACTCACAAAGCTCTTTCAAATGCTCAGGTAGGCGAGAGCTAATCCATATATGACCAGCGCTTGTCATGCGTTCAACTATCAACGGCAACGTACCTAACAATACTCCAGCTAGATGCTCCTCTATGAAACCACTTCCAGTGATTACAAGCAGCGACACACCTTCTACATCATGCAGCGGCTGCTTATTGAAAAACATGGATGAAGCATCTACTACGTCTAGCGAATGACTTTTTAACCAAGAGGCGAGATAATTTTTACTTATCAGCTTCTGAAGAGCTTTGCACTGCTGGGCATCATTAACAAGCGAACTAATATATCCCAATCCTTCCGCTCGATGCCACTTAGCCAATTCTAAATTGGCGTTACTGCTACCTAGAACGACTGTATGCAAGCACTGGCCACTTTCTCGCCAATGTTTCAACATAGCGGCCAAGTGTTGTGAATCATCAATAGCAGGCTCAAACGATGGAGCTATATTTTCGCTGGTTATCTCAAAGATAAAACGAGTTACCACCGTTAGTTCAGCACGATCTTTAAATACAACACGTAATAACTGGCTAGGTTCGACCTTATTAGCTTGGTAAGAAATGCAGCTGAAAACGCGGTCTTCCTTCTGCCCCTTAGCTACAGAAAGACTGTCAGGATCTTCACCGATAAAATCAATTTTCAGTTGATTGCCAGTAGGGCTGGTAACCACTACTCGACTCTCACAGATGGCAATTGTTTTATCTTGAGGGAAGTGCCATTGCAGAGTTATATCGCGAAGCTGCCCATCGTCAGCAGCCACGCTATCTTCAACTTCAACCACCTTGGCTCGGGTATCAAAATCAATCTGTCGTGTATGCACTACCGGTGGGAGTACCTCAAGTGTCATACTCAAGTGTGGATTACCGGCAGCTTCCCAATACCCTTCTACCTGCCACGAGCTCAGCCTATGTTTGAACTCCTTTGCATAGCTTGCATGGGAGATCATGGGCACATTGTGACCTGCACGGCTACGCATGTATTTTCGTATCGGGTCTTTATTGATGTAGTTATAAAGGCCGGAATCAATCAACCAGTCTTCACCACCACCGTAGAGGCTAATATGGCCTTCATCTTGCTGATGATGATACTGGCTAGAACACCCCACCTTAGCGACAATATGGAAAGCTTTTGAGTAGTGCTCTTCCGCAGGCCACTGGTCACGAAAGATGGCATACCCAGACGATGGATACACACGATTTAGTTCGGGCGGCAATACTCCCTGCTTTCCTTGGGAGAGTGCATAAAGAAAATACTGGTACTCATGCGTATCGCCAAACATTTCCTGATAAGCATCAGTAGTAGGGAGCTGCTCAGTATCACCAATAGGCGGCAGCAAGCCGTCTGGGCGTAAAATATGTGTGATGAAATTTAGCGCCTTGGCTGAAAACTGCTCAAACTGATCAGCTAGGTCTCCCAGTACACCAGCTGGATAATCTTTGATAATGCCTATAAAGACCTTGAACACAAAAACATGATAGGCAGGGCTGTTCTCAACATGAACGCCTTCGCTAGTGAAAGCAAATTCCAGCTCACTACTGATTCTCTGTAGGGCAGTATTCTGCCATTTACCCGCCTGTGCCATCTCCTCAGCGAATAATGTTCCTATAAAAAGCAGAACGCGCGCTTGCTCTAAACCATGGTTGGTGTGTTCAGAATAGAAACTATCTTTTGCCAACCACTCCCCATGCACAACGACAGCCCGCTCCAAATACTGGAGAAACTCAATGTGCTGCTCGGCCCATTCAGGGGCATATTCACGGCAGTAATAAAAGAACAATACTAGCTGCTCGGCGCGTAATGCAGTGCCATGATCATGCCAAATAAACTCAAAGCGATAATCTGCATCAGTTTCAAGATAGCAGTCTAACCATGACTCAATTGCAGTACGTGCAACATCAAGTACCTCTTGATTACTTGACACTTGATGAAAAGCGATAAGGTTTGAAACAAAAGAAAGCCAATTAAACCGCCACTGCCAACTGCGATTATTGAGGGGATCCTGTTCCCAATCACTACTATTAGCATCTTCAAGACACAATTCGACTGGATCAAAAGACCCCAGCTGGAGAAAACCTTCCTCAAAGTACAGTTGTCCTTTAGCTAAAGCATCCTTATCCTTACAAATTTTCGCCAGCTTCGCATTGGTCAACGTAGGCATAAACTACCTTATTTTTGAATTTTATTAAGCTGCTTTTATGAAAATGTCGCATCTGATAAAACTCACGACCTTTAGCAAAAAACAGATCTATCCAGGGTGAGCCTGAAATTTTATCTTGATGAATAAAAAAATGCGTAGGCGTACCATTAAAAGAACTGCAATATACATAGCCATTTCTTTTTATAAAATCTTGTAAGGTATCATAATGTGCAGTGTCAAAAGATTCAATCACTAATAAAGGTCTGTCTTTCTGAATCAGAGACTCTGCGCCCTCTAAAACAGCAAGCTCCATGCCCTCTACATCGACTTTTATCGCAGCAACTGGTGATTCAAACACTTGGTCGTCCAGACGAACAACATCGATACCAACACTTCCTTCGGTCAACAGCTCCAAGGATTGCGCGCCCAAATTGCTCTCATCAAGCCTGGTTAACCGTGCTTTCGAAGACGCTCTCCCAACACCATATGGAAAAATCTGAACTAAGTCTGTTATATCATTGTGCTTCACACTGCGGATCAATGGGTCATATAAGCGAGAATTCGGCTCATAGGCTCGCACTTGACATCCTAAAACACATGCTAAATAAAGCGTATGGTTACCAATATTTGCACCTACATCCAACACTAAATCCTTTGGATTTAAACCAATGGACATAGCCTCAAGCATTTCAGCTTCGTATGGTTTCCCATGGTTGGCAATAATTTTTTGAATGTAATCGGTTTTATAATCCGGCAGGTCAATTTTATAACATGTATCATTTACTTTAACTTCATGGACAGCAGGATAATGTGGCAAACTATCTAAACTTTTTAAATACAAAAAATTAAAAATACTTTTAACTTTAAACGAATATCGATTCTTAAATACTATACGTACAACCTGGGAGTCTTCCAACGAATTTGCTTTATAAGAAATACAGCTATAGACTCTATCGCCGTTTTTTCCCTTTAATATATGAATATCATCTGGCCTTTCATTTTCAAATGTAAGTACACATTGATGACCAGCATTAGAAACGATATTTAACTTATCATCTTCAATAGATATCTTTTTATCTGCGGGCACATGCCATTGTAGTGTTACGTCGTGGGGTAGCTCATCAGTAAACTCAAAGCTGTCAGCGACAGTTAAACGCTTGGCTTCAGTCAAAAAATCAAAGTTTCTCACTTGTTTGACTGTATCTAATACATTCAGTTTCAAAGTGATAGCAGGATTTACATCATCGGCGCAAAAATCTATAACTTCCCAACTACCTAAACGATGTTCAAA
>CAXBKC010000432.1:0-3657 GCA_963975615.1 uncultured Oleiphilus sp. | reverse complement strand
TTTTTTTATTGTGATAGTGGTATGATTCCATGGCTCTTAGCTGCTGAGTTAATCTGTGTTAAATCGCAATCTTTGTCTGACATGGTTAAAGATAGAATTAAAAAGTATCCTAGCTCTGGAGAAATTAATTTTACCGTCAAGAATGTCGAGGCTGTGTTTAAAGAAATCCAGTCATATGACTGGGGTGAGTCATTTGAATTGAGCGCAATCGATGGTTTAGATTTGATCTTTGATCAATGGCGATTGAATGTACGAAGTTCAAATACAGAGCCTTTGATACGTTTAAATATTGAATCAAAAGAAAATGCAGGTTTGGTTAATGAAAAGGTTTTAGTAGTAGAAAAAATTATTCGAGAAGTGGAACTAAAATTTAAAGCTTAATTGATAAGGTATATTAATAATGAAAGTGACGGTCTTTGGTATTGGTTATGTCGGCTTGGTTCAAGCGGCAGTCTTGGCTGAAGTGGGCCATGATGTCTTATGTGTAGATATAGACGAAACACGCGTAGAGAACTTGAAAAATGGTGTCATCCCTATATATGAGCCTGGCTTAACGCCTTTAGTCGAAGCTCACTTTAAAGCCGGCCGTTTGAATTTTACGACGGACGCTGTGGCCGGCGTGAACCATGGTCAAATACAGTTTATTGCAGTAGGTACACCGCCCGACGAAGATGGATCTGCAGATCTACAGTATGTTCTAGCGGTAGCAAGTACTATTGCACAAAACATGAATGAAGAAAAAATTATTGTCGATAAGTCGACAGTGCCAGTGGGAACTGGAGATAAAGTAACAGCGAGAATTCAATCTATCTTAGATGAGCGCGGCTTATCCTTGAACTTTGATGTTGTTTCTAATCCAGAGTTTCTAAAAGAAGGGGCTGCGGTAAGTGACTGTCTTCGTCCCGACCGGATTATTATTGGTACCTATTCTGAGCGGCCGCAAGAGTTAATGCGTGAGCTTTATGAACCTTTCAATCGTAATCACGATAAAGTGATTTTCATGGATGTGCGTTCAGCAGAATTAACCAAATATGCAGCTAACTGCATGTTGGCAACAAAAATTTCCTTTATGAATGAAATGGCAAACTTAGCTGAAATACTCGGTGCCGATATTGAAGCAGTGCGTAAAGGCATTGGTTCTGACCCTCGTATTGGATTTCACTTTATTTACCCCGGTTGTGGTTATGGTGGTTCATGTTTTCCTAAGGACGTTCAAGCACTGATCAGAACATCTGAGCAGAATGATTACCAGCCAAAAATTTTGCAAGCTGTTGAAGCTGTTAATGACAAGCAAAAATACAAGCTTCCAGCTTTAGTTAAGCAGCATTTTTCAGGCGACTTGTCTGGTAAGACTTTTGCGTTATGGGGTTTAAGTTTCAAGCCAAATACAGATGATATGCGTGAAGCTTCAAGCCGAGTACTAATGCAAGAGCTTTGGGCAGCTGGGGCGAAAGTTCAGGCATATGATCCCGAGGCAATGGAAGAAACACAGCGCATTTATGGTGTACGTGATGATTTAACACTTGTTGGCACAAAGGAAGCTGCTTTAAAGGGCGCTGATGCGCTTATTATTTGTACTGAGTGGCAGCATTTTAGAGCACCAGATTTTGACTTGATTAAGTCGCAGTTGAAGTCAGCGGTTATTTTTGATGGTCGTAATTTGTTTGAACCTAGCCGTATGAATAAAAAAGGCTTCACTTATTATGCGATTGGTCGTGGCGAAAGCGTGAAGGGTTGATATACCTAAATTACAGGGTGTGCCTACGCACCCTGTAATGCTTATCTTTGTTCTTCAGCTTGCCCCTTAGGCATCGTTCACGTACCCTTCATTTTTTATTCTAATATACGAATTATTCAAACAATGTATCCATATTTGAACCTCAAGTTTGCAGCAATATTTTTTCAGATATCCCTTTTAGCTATATTTATGTGCGGTTCTGTTATTGCATCGCCTTGGATTTCAGTTGGTGAAACCCGCCTAAAACAAAATTTACATCTCCTAAATGATACAGGGGTCATGTCAATATCACTGACGACATGGCCAATAATGTGGTCAGATGTTCAATCTGCCTTGGTAAAAGTAGACGATACGCAGTTAAATAAAGCTCAGTTAATTGCTTTAAAAGAATTAAAGTTTGAGATGCGCTTTCAAACTAAAAAAGAAATGAAACGTTCATTTGAATTAGCAGCTTCTTCTTCGCGTGCTGTTTTTAGAGATTTTTCTGCACAAGAGTATGAAAAAGGCCGGATAAGCCATGTTTTTGATTGGGATGGAGAGAATCTTGCTTTCAAGTTACAAGCTAATCTAACAACTGATCCTGGTGAGGATGCTGTTGAATCTCAATTATATGGTTCTTATATTGCGGGTGTCTTGGGTAACTGGGTATTTGGGGTAGGAGCGATTGATCGTTGGTGGGGTGCTAGCTCTCAGTCTAGTTTGATTCTGGGTAATAATGCTAGGCCAGTTCCAGGTGCATTTTTTCGAACTAAAGGTACGCAGCAGTTTGAAACTCCCCTGCTTTCTTGGCTAGGTGGCTGGCAGTTTGTTTCTTATGTGGGTCAACTTGAGGGAAATCGCTTCATCTCTGAAGCAAAAGTGACAGGGATGCGTTTTACTTTCCAACCTTTCGACAGTTTAGAAATTGGTTTATCGCGTGCCATGCAATGGGGTGGCGAGGGTAGAAGTGAGTCTTTAAATGCTTTTTGGAAATCTTTGACTTCGCAAGGAGAGAATGAGATTGGTGAAGAGTCTGGCAATCAACTAGCTGGCTATGACTTGAGATATAATTTTCTTCGCAAACAAAACTATGGGGCTTCTTTATATGCTCAGCTAATTGGTGAAGATGAGGCTGGCTATTTGCCATCAAAGTTCTTATCTCAAGCTGGTTTGGAGTTTAATGTCGCGTTGAATTCAGGAAATAGCTTGAATGTATTTATCGAGCACACAAATACTACTGCAGGCTCAATTGGCGGTAAGCAATTCAATACAGCTTATGATCATAGTTCTTATAAGACCGGTTATCGTCATCGTGGAAGAGCCATCGGCGCTACTTATGACAATGATGCAAAGGTCTATTCAGGTGGCTTTAGTTATCAGTTTGGTGACTTAGCACAGAAGGTATCTTCAGTGCTTAGCCGTATCGAGCTAAACACAGACGGCTCTTCTGGCGCTAACACCGTCAGTACCACTGCCTTAGATTTATATTCGATAGATTTGTCATATCAGCAGTTACTTTTTAATGGAAAAATGGGTGTTATGGTAAGTTATCTTACTGAACTGCCAGACTTATTAATGGATGATTATGATAAATTCAATGTAGGTTTAAGTTGGACATACCGTTTTTAATTAATATTGGTAAGTATCATCTTTAGAAAGTAATTGTAGGTATTCGGTATTTGGCTCTTTTATTAGTACTCAAAAGCAAGTAAATTATTTGGTAAAAGGAAGCCGAGTTGGTTAAAATAAAGCCAGCTTTAGCTCGTTGAGTTTATTTGTTGTCTTAGAATAAATATGGCTTTGATATAGCTAGAAATAAATTCTAGGAAAATTACAAAGATAAGGAATCATCTTAGGTGTTGAATAAGCTGTTGTACTTGCCTCGCTACCAGAAACGTTTAGTTTCTGTCCTTGTCGATTCTTTGTGCCTACCTTTTGCA
>CAXBKC010000431.1:0-3678 GCA_963975615.1 uncultured Oleiphilus sp. | reverse complement strand
GCAATTGTTGAAGTGTGAAAACCAATAGATTCATGCAATCTCATTGCAGCACGACCACTCAAAGCAACCGCATGTATCTGAAAACCCATTGTGTGATATGCACGCAACGCGGTCCTAAGCACAGTCGTTTTTCCTGTTCCTGCACCTCCGGTAATGCAGCTTATTGAGTTGTCTAAGCATGTAGTTACAGCTTCAGTTTGTTTCTGTGTAAGCTCATAAGGTAATTCATCAACTGCTGTGCAGTAAGCAAAATTTGCATTTTCGTCATATAAGTTATTTTGACTGGCAAGGGCCTTAAGTCGTTTTACAATCACATTTTCCATTAGCAATTGGGCTGTTGGATGATATGTACCTGTTGAGTGATTCAACAAATACTGAGCTTTGTCATGTCCAGCCTGAAAAGCTTTGGCTACTAACCCTTTGTCTTGGAGTAACTTGAATAACAGAGGGCGTAAGTTGGCTTGACTCGTATAAGTATGACCTTTCGACACTTCTTTGCGAAGTGTGATTTCAAGGGCTGCACTCAATCGTCTGTCATCATGTACAGATCCTTTAAGCTGCTTTTGAAAAAGTTCATCAACCACACTAAAACGCATACCGAAACCAATTAATACGTAAGGATTTGCTTTAATCGCGGTAATGGATTGTTCATTATGGTACTTGAGTAAACGTTGCTGAACGCTGCCGTGTATTTTATGTTCAGACATCCAGTTACAGTGGGCAAGATTTTTGTATTTAGCATACCCCTCAAATAACGAGGTAATAGAATCTTCGCTCAGAACGTCTTTAAGCAACGTTCTTGACTCGGGAGTATCATTAGTCAAAGTTGCGTGAAATGTTTTGCCTAGAAGCTCCCAAAGGGCCCTTGCTTTACTTTCGCCAATACCTTTAAATGCATTTTCACTGGCGATGAATCGGATCAATTGTTCGCCAGTTTCTGGTAATCGACATTCAACATGCTCTGGTGACTCATAGACATGTTGCTTCATGAGGTAATCACCCGTATCCATGTCTTGGATTTTTCTTTCACCTGTTACAGACCAATACTGGCCAATTGCCGGTTGTATAGGCAATGCGTCAGGTTTTATTTTTATCGTGACATAGTATTTACCGCTATAGGTTCTGTAAGAGCTTTTGTTAAGTGGTACACCGCTGAATATCAATAGTTTTTTTGAGGTGAAGGGAATACTGGTGACGCGGAATCGATCTTCATTCGGTGCGGAGTTCATCGTGACATAAATCCCATTTCTGACAAGGTTTCAGATAACTCCCCAAAACGCTCAAGTCGACCTTCAAGCTCTTTAACTTTTGCCTTTAATTCAATATTTTCAGCCTCTAATGAAGATAAACGCCTTGAGTCAAGTGCTTTTCGGTTCTCTGTATTATCGTATCGTTTGGGCTTATCAGTTTCTTTTTGGGCAATGTCGGTCAGGGGAGGTAGAACACCATTTGCGCGAAGTTTATCCTCAAGTGTGTTTAAGGATTTTCGTAATTCAGGATTTTGATTCAGTGCAGATTTACCACAACCTAGCGCTTTGGCCACTTCAGATCGACTCAACTGACCTCTAAACATTATTTGTTTAAAGTCCTCGTCTTGTTGAGTTGCTACCCAGGATTGAAATGCATCAATGTTTTGTTGTGCTTTTTGTTGCCCATTAGCCATTAAACGTCAACCTCTTCCAGTAGCATTTAGTAGTCGAGTTTATCAACAAATTATCGTGTAAATGCGTTGATGTATTTAATTATCTCAAATCTGTTAAGCCTAGCGCTATAGCCTCTAGCTTGAAGCGACCAAATATATTGATTCCACTATCATAAGCTGCCGATAATTGGTGGCCGGATTTACGATGTAAAATGTCTTCGTAAACCGTTTCTGAATACAAGTCATGTAATGATTCAGTAAGCTCTGAAAACGTCTCATCTAATTGAAAATCAATATCTACAGACTTCGATGTTGGAGTATCAAAAGAGACTGGTAAACTGCTTTTTTTTTCATTTAACTCATCACTCGACTTCATCGTTTCGAATTTTACAACATCGGCCTCAAACGGAATATCATATTTAACTCTATAAGCATATTCCAGCAATTTAGGCTCTGCTGGCATATACAAAATGGCCTGTTGATCATCGGATTTAGTCACTCTTAAAATTCGTCCTAAGATTTGTCTGAAATGCATTTCGGTTTTAATGTTCGTCAGATGGCAACAAACCTGTAGACGTGGAATGTTAGTACCTTCACTGATCATGCCAACTGAAACAATCCATTTAGTCTGAGCATTTCGAAATTTTTTGATGATACTACTTGAATCGTTTTCTTTGTAAGTAACCACAACGGCAGCTTCGTCAAACCATGATTTAACTAACAAAGATATTTTGTAAGCCTGCTTAATTGATGAGGCTACAATAAGCCCTGCCGCATTTGGGTTTACTTGTCTGATCTGCGACAACTTTTTATTTGATGAAGATATGAGGTATTTAATAACATCGACATTATCAATAACCTCTTGATAGGTCGTATTTGAATTTGATAGTAAATCGCTAAAGCTGTTAAAAGCTAATGTTTCATTTTCCTTATCTAACGATATTTGATTATTATCTATAGCGATAATTTGAGGTACACGACATACCTTATCCCTAAGAGCCTCAGCAAGCCCATAGATGTAATCACATGAAATGTTGCTATCATGGTTAGAGTATTGGGATAAAACGATTGGAGCAGCGTCTGACCGCCATGGCGTGCCTGTTAATGCTAAGGTATATTTAGCCTTGTTCTGAATATTTAGTATGATCTGCTCGCCCCATGCATTGGCATTTTCAAGATTGGACCCCGCACAGTGATGAATTTCATCAAAAATGACCAATATTCTATTAGTGTCGAATAATTTCCAAAATGATTCATCAAGGTGAAGTAAGCTTTGGTAAGTGAGTGATTCGCCCTTTGCCCCCATCAGCCCATCAAATTTTCCTTTAATGCTTATCGCCATACTCTCAGCAAAGTCTTGAGCCACAATTGAAGAGGGGGAGAAACAAAGTACCAAATCGACTAGATTATTTTTTAAAAGATCATCAGCTAAAACAGATGCCATTAATGTTTTACCGGCCCCTGGTGTTGCTAGGGTTAAAAAATGACTTTTGCCATTGCGATATTGTCTTAAAATTTTGGTAATACATTCTGATTGCCACGCTCTAAGTTTCATATCACTCTCTGTTTTATCATTTCTTCTATAGCCTTAATTTTACCTAGCAACTTAGTATTGTTATCTCTTGCCATGTCATATTTAGGCTGGATTTCATCAGCCAGTTCAGGCATGTGCTTAATAGTTTTTGATGGCTGTGATCAGTTTTCACCGTATTTACATGCTCAATAACCATAGCTTTAACTGGTATGTTTTTAGAATTGAACAGTTTTGTTTTACTGAACTTAGTTTGGCCTTTTAACCTAGGGATTTTCTTTTTCAGCCATCCTCTTCTAACGAGTTTCATCAATTCTGCATAGATCATTCGTCTAACATTAGCAGGCTCAAGTTCTGGATCTTTTTTTAGTGCTAAAAAAGCTGACCTCACTTCACTCGTTGTGAAATTGTCAAAGTTAATGGCTTTAATGATTTGAGCTACAACCGGGTCTAACATTGCGACGTAACCTAAAATAATTCTAATAATGGGTATTATAGGGCGTGG
>CAXBKC010000430.1:0-3686 GCA_963975615.1 uncultured Oleiphilus sp. | reverse complement strand
TGCTCAGACACTTCTTGTGTATCAAAAACAAGCGCAGACTGAACGCTTGGGATCATTCGACAAAGTTGCGTCAACCAAGATTGGAGTGTCATATTAATCACATTTAGCGTCTTTAAAAGAATTCATTATCTTAACAAGCATGCATAAGAGAGAAGGATAAGCAGTCATTAACTGCTTAAATTGAAATTATAGTTTTACTATAGGCCATATTCTAAATTTATAACTAAAGCGGCGGATATAATCCGATATTTGTGGTTTTAACTCTGTAGCACACTAGAACGGTACTACCGAATACTAACGCTCACACGCAACTCTGATGCGCTCAGCTGGAACCTTCAACTGCTTTATTAAATACGTCTTAAACGACTGTTCGTAATATTGTTGTTCTACTGCTTTTTCCATACATAAGATCCAAGCATCGCGTTCTGCATAGCCAACTGTTAGATGCCTATGTGCTAAGGGAATACTGATACTGCCGAAATTTTCAGAATATAACCGTGGCCCACCCAGCCAGCCACTTAAAAAATACGCTAGCTTTTTCCTTGAATCTGTCAGGTCATTCTTGTGCATAGCACGTATCACTTCCGCATCTGGAAGTTCTTCCATAAAGCCATAGAACGAATCGACCAGTTTTGTTAGGCCTGCTAATTCACCCGCCGCGCGATATGAATTATCGCTTATGCCATACTCAATAGCTTCAGAACTCATGTAACTTCCTTTGATTGATAAAAATCATAAGCTTTAACGATAGCTACTCACTATCTTTTGAACTTCTTTTAAAAACTGCTCACTTCCTACTACGGCATCAACCTCTGATATAAAGTCAGTAACAAGAGGGTGGGATTTACGAAGCCCTATGTGAAATGGAATCAACGAGTCGCTGATAAAGTTAACTTGTCGATAGGCAATTTTATTCGGATATCCCAGAGTGCTAGCTTTATAGATTGCCTGCTCTGGAAGCATGATTAAAAAGTCGCCCTGCTTTCTTAACAGTAGCAAATGAAACATCGTATCTATCTTATTTGCTTCAACCTTATGGATATAATCGGGAATATTATCTGACTCCCATTCTGCACCGGTTTGAGTGATAACCGTGACACCTTTTAAGTCCTCGAAACTCGTTGCAGATTCAATAACATCCCGCTTTGTGTTACCCCTATGATATATGAGATAACCGAAATCCAATTTATAAACTGTGTTTGAAGTAAAGCTGACATAGTCTTTTCGGCTTATGGATGGGTAGGTGAGCAGACCATCGGCTCTGCCACGCTCTACTTCTACTTGGGCTCTTGCCCACGGGAATGCTTTCAGAGTTACTTGATGTGCAGGAAGGTAGCTAAAAATTAAATTGATAATGTCAGGAATTACGCCTACCACTTTCCCTTCAGACATTGAACTTAGGGGTGGTTCATCACCTGCGACCACAAAGGTAAATACGTCAGCTTTAACATGAAAAGATAATAACAGGCAAACAACGTGGGCTAACAAGTAGAGTTTCATCACAGCTCTTTTTGTACGTTTATAAGATCGCGGGACACTATCTATAGCTGGGCATTATTAGCCAAACTAGCCTTTATATCAAACAGTAAGGAACGTACCTATAAATACTCGCTCAACATTGATATTAATGTTTTTTAAAAACATCTGCCCACTTGCTATAAATATCTTCAGACCAAAAACTTTGGATATAAGCAATGACAGCTAGTTTTTGTTCATGCGACAAGCTGTTTCTGAAGGCTGGCATAGTACCCCCATTGGGAACTCCACCATCATTGATGGCCGTAAGTAGAACACCAATAGAATGATGCCAAGCATGGGCAGTACCATTTAATGGCGGTGGTGGATATGAACCATCTTCCAAAGATTTTCGCCAGTCTAATGTACCCTTCGCACTTTCCAAATGACAAGAAATACAATTTTGAGCGTAAACACCTCTCCCTAATGCCACTTGCTGAGCATCATACCAGCGAGCTTCAATCTTCATTACATCGACTGGCTTTTCGTGATCTTCGCTACAAGCAAAAAGACCAAATATAAGACCATAAAAAAACATTGCTCTGAATACTTTAATTAAACGCGTCCGATAATTTAGTTTTTCATTATTCATTAGATAAATAGGCGACATCAGTTCATTTTTTATTTTCATACCACAGCCTCTAATTCTAAACAGGTTCATTGCTATGTCCACTTTTCAATTAACTCGCATACCAAGTCGCCATCGGGCATTCCATCTGGCCTTTTTTCCCAAGTATCTGAGGCTTGTTGCATATGAGAGAGTTGGTGTTCCAGCTCTTCTATTTTTGCTTTAGTATCATTTATATGTTTATCAACTATCTCTCTAACACGATAACAGGGAGAACTACCTTTATTTGCAAGCAGTATAATCTCCTGAATTTCAGAAACAGACATACCTAAACCTCTTGATTTTATAATAAACACAAGTCGTTTTTTGTCTTCATTACTGTAATGTTTATAGCCATTTTCAATGTTTTTTTGTGGTGTCAATAAGCCAATTCTAGTGTAATAACGTACTGTATCTGCTGTGACTTGAATGCTTTCTGCCAGTTCATTTACTCGCATTATGCCTCCTTTCTTAACTAGTTAGCTTGACTGTACATATTCAAAGAAAGAGCATGCTTTTGAACATGCTCTTTTATGCTTAACTTACTTCTTTATTTTAATATCACTATGCATACCCGCTTGGTAATGCCCTGGAACATTGCATGCAAGTTGTGCCGAAATTGGCTTACCGAATTCCCAAATTAATACTTCGGTTTTACCTGGGTCTACACTGACCATACTTGCCGATGAGCCGTGACGCATATTAGGATTGGCCATCATAACTTTTCCATGCTCCTTGTGTTCCGCTTTGGTACCCACGGCAAACTCATGCATAATTTTGCCTGTGTTGGTCACCACGAACTTAACAGTTTCACCAGCTTTTGCTTCGAAGGGCTCGTATATAAAACGCATCTGATCCGTCGCTTCAACTTTGACCACTTTCGTTACATTATCTTCGCTACCTGGCTTACCCACAATGGACTCACCATGTCCCATCCCTTCACCATGATGACCTTCTGAATCACCCTTTTTCATATTATGGCCGCTATGATCCATGTCTTTCATCATATCGCCTCCCATGCTTTTACCCATATTACGCATATCATGATCCATCTTCTGGGGCACTTGCTTTGCTTCAGCGTCATGCCCATGGGAATGATCACCACCTGCAAAGCTAAGTGAACTCATCATCGCAAAGCTTATTAATCCTATGTTTAAATATTTCATCTTTTTCTCTTCGCTCTTTTATTGGTTATTAAACTGTGTGTTTACGTTAAATTTGACTGCACAACTGATCATCTATCATTTATTTTCACTTTCGCTCTCCATTATTATGATTCATATTTCCTGTTAACTGTTGACCTTAAGCTTGCGCTTGCAAGTATCAAGCTACAAAATATTTTATATATGTAGCTTGTACTATGCCTTAAAAACTACGCACCTAGTCATTCAACTGACTTTTTAAGACCCTTAGCACGCCACATATAAAATAAAGCAGGCAATACCAGTAAGGTTAAAATAACTGAACTCACCATGCCGCCTACCATAGGTGCAGCAATACGACTCATGACCTCAGAACCGGTTCCTGTACCGTATAAAATAGGTAACAAACCAGCAACAATAGC
>CAXBKC010000429.1:0-3687 GCA_963975615.1 uncultured Oleiphilus sp. | reverse complement strand
AAATGATTCACCAAAGTTAACAGGGCTGCCATCGCTTGATTCACAACCTGTATCAATATCACACAGCATTTTGCTGTTTTCATCTGTTACTACTTCAAGGTAGAAATACTGGTCATTCTTTTTATTGGTTGGTCTTACCTGATAGTAGCCACTACCATTCGTTCTAGTGGTGATTGGTGATGCGTCTTTGTCAACAACGTAAGTGTTGTTGATATTGATGATAGGGTACACCTTAATGATGGCATTACTAATAACTCCCTTTACAACCCTGCCACTAAAAGAGGCCTCTTCTTCAATATTGGTATCTACAGTACTTTCAGAAATGTTAGCGGCGTCTATTTCGGGAGTGAGGGAATTGCTATCGCTCCCACACGCTGTAATAACAAAAAGGATGGCAAGGCACAGGCAATACTTTCCAAATAAATTTAAATCGATTCGTGTGCAGTTAAATAAAGTATTGATCGTCATTAATGGCATAAAATTGTACTTTCTAAATGGTTATAGTTGCTGTTTCTGTTATAAAACGCGGCCATCATAATCATTGTTTGATGGAGATTCATTGCTCAATAATTACGATTGTTTTAGTAGGGTTTTTCCTATTGATGGATTTCGATAATGATAAAATTCGGCAGACGAGAGAAAATGTTGAGGCTGTTCTGGCTGTCCATCACAGCACGTTTGGCTGATTCGGCCATTGCACAACCTAGATCCCGTGCGCCGTAGCTTGCACGTTAATGAAAGTTTTCAGTCAAGATGGTGAGAGGAATACCACCAGTACCTTCGTTCCTTTTCTGCGAAATTGGTGGCTTGCGGTATAAAGGTAAGAATGGGCCGCCTTCGGTGAACAAGCGTTTAGATAAGGAGTTATGATGCTTTTTTTTCAGCACTTGCCTACATAATTAGTTATTGTTTATACATGTCTATATAGTAATAATTAAAACTAATATTCGACAAACAATGAGGAAACTTATGTCTATTAGCCAGCATGCTGACCAAGAAGAAATACAAATGTTTAAAGATATGGTGTTACGTTTTTTAGACCAAGAAGTGTTACCTCATTATGATAGTTGGGAGAAGAACCATGCAATGCCTAGAGAAATGTGGAACACCTTAGGTAGTGCCGGTATGTTATTGGTAGATTTTCCAGAGGAATACGGTGCAGCAGGCGCCAGCTTCGAAGTATGCCAGATGATTCAAGAAGAAATGTGTCGTTTGAACTTACATGCCTTAGCCACCGGCTATAACATTCATTCCAATATTGTGGCCCCTTATATATTAAATATTGGAACTCAAGAACAAAAAGACCATTGGCTCCCGCGTATGGTGACAGGTGAAGTTGTCACGGCTATCGCAATGACCGAGCCCGGAGCAGGCAGCGACTTAGCTGGCATGCGTACAACGGCTGTTAAGCAGGGCGATCATTATATTCTGAATGGTTCAAAAACATTTATCACCAATGGCAACAACGCCAATATGGTGATTGTCTGCGCTAAAACGGATACCGGTGCCGGCGCCAAAGGTATCTCATTATTTTTGGTCGATACCAGTATTGAAGGTTTCTCTACAGGTAAACCGATCGAAAAGATTGGTCAACACTCTAGTGATACCGCTGAATTGTTTTTCGAAAACATGGCGATTCCCAGCGATGCCTTACTAGGGCAAGAAGGGCGGGGCTTTGCCTATTTGATGCAAGAATTACCCAGAGAACGCTTAGGTTGCGCAGTGCAAGCGATAGGTCATGCGCAAGGTGCCTTGGATATCACTTGCGAGTATGTGAAAGAGCGTAAGGCCTTCGGTCAGGCTGTGGCGCAATTTCAAAATACCCGTTTTAAGCTTGCCCAGTGTCAAACTGAACTTGAATTATGTCGGGCTCTGCTAGAAAAACATATGCAAAAATACCATGCAGGTGAAATGACAGTTCAAGATGCGGCGATGCTAAAACTGGCGGCTACAGAAATGCAGCTAACGATGGTGAACGAGTGTCTGCAGTTATTCGGTGGCTATGGTTATACCGACGAATATCCTATTTCTCGTTTCTACCGTGATGCGCGTATTCAAACAATTTATGCAGGCAGTTCAGAAATCATGAAAGAAGTGATTGCTCGCGGCATTTTAGGTCGCTAATACATTGCTTATTAGTCTGTTTATATTTATGGAATCCTTATGACAATACCTGTTCAATTTAAAGACCGTTTACGTCTGCCTTTAGTCGCTTCACCTATGTTTATTGCCAGTGGTTTAGAGCTCGTGGTTGAAACCTGCAAGGCTGGCGTAGTGGGCACTTTTCCAGCACTGAATCAACGTACTAGCCAAGGCTTTGAAGCTTGGTTAATTGAAATAAAGAAGCGTTTATCTGATTGGGAAAGCAGCACAGGTAAAAAAGCTGCGCCCTTCGGCGTCAATTTGATTGTCCACAAAAGTAACCCCCGTTGGCAGGCAGATTTACAACTTTGTGTTGAACATCAGGTGCCTCTTGTCATCACATCCTTAGGCGCGGTGGCAGAACTCGTCGACGCAGTGCATAGCTACGGCGGTTTAGTGTTTCATGATGTCGTGAATGCCCGACACGCTAAAAAAGCAGCAGACGCTGGGGTCGATGGTTTAATTGCTGTGTGTAATGGCGCAGGTGGTCATGCTGGCACAACTAACCCTTTCGCCTTAATTGCAGAGATCAGGCAGTTTTTTACAAAAACAGTGTTATTAGCAGGTAGCTTATCTCAGGGTAAAGATATTGCAGCAGCCGAAGTGATGGGTGCAGACATGGCCTACATGGGAACGCGATTCTTAGCCGCTGCAGAAGCGAATGTGACGGATGAAAATCAACAGATGTTAATCGATAGCCAAGCCAATGACATTATCTATACGCCTAAAATATCCGGTGTGAACGCTAACTTTATGCGACAAAGTATCGAGGCCGCAGGTATTGATCCTCAGGATCTTACACCTAAAGCTGAGTTAGATTTTGGTAGTGAGCTAGATATAGACAGCACTCAGACAAGTAATGAGAAGAAAGCCTGGCGCGATATTTGGTCGGCAGGCCAGGGCGTGGGGTCTATCAAACAAGTGCAAAGTACCTGTGAGTTAATAGACAGCTTAGTCACTGAATATCATCAAGCGATTAGCCAACAGCAAAAACGTAGTGCTGAACAGTTTCCGATAGCAGATTAATAAGCGTTCAAACATAAAGGAAAGGTCATGCAATATAACACTCTAGAATATAAGGTTGAGGATCTGATCTTAACGCTCAGCCTTAACCGTCCCGAACAAATGAATGCCTTTACTGTAGAGATGGCAGGTGAATTGATACATGCATTTAATCGCGCCAGCGATGATGATGAGGTGAGTGTCATTGTGGTGACAGGCAAGGGGCGCGCGTTTTGTGCAGGCATGGACTTAAGTCGAGAAGGGAATGTATTTGGCTTAGATGAAAGTCAGCAGCCGAGCCTCGACGACATGCAGAATAATGAGATCATCCCAGGTGTTAGCGACACCGGTGGCACGGTAAATTTGAGCATTTACGAATGTAAGAAACCGGTTATTGCCGCCATAAACGGGGCCGCTGTTGGTGTGGGTGCCACCATGCTCGCTGCCATGGATATCCGTTTGGCATCAGAGAAAGCTAAAATTGGCTTTGTGTTTGAAAAGATAGGTATCACGCCAGAAGCTTGTTCTAGTTGGTTTTTGCCG
>CAXBKC010000428.1:0-3718 GCA_963975615.1 uncultured Oleiphilus sp. | reverse complement strand
AAAGCAACAAGCCTTATAAATGGACAGTAGGCGAAGCGCCTTTAAGCCAAGTAGCTAACCAAGAAAAGAAAATGCCCATCCACTTCATCACGGATGAAGGCTTTGGCATTACTAAAGATTGCCGAGAGTATTTAGCCCCACTTATTCGTGGTGAAGACTACCCACCTTATTGTGACTCTGGTCTACCAAAATACGTCACGGTTAACAAAAACACTATCGATAAAAAGCTGAAAACTGAATTTAAGATTTAAACGACGCTAAAAGACCTGAATATTATTCGGGTCTTTTAGCTTCTAAACTTAGAATTTACCGTACATACGCTCTTATAAAAACGCGTTTCAATCTTAAAATAATCTGCAGCCTCAACTAAGATTTGCGTCATTCTCACATTATTAAAACAAACTTAAACCGCAAAAATTTCAGGACATCGATTTCATATGAAAAACCAATTTATTGTTGCAAACGATGGTACGCCAATTGTTCTTATTTTCTCTGAAAACTATACCGACTGGTTAGAAAATCAAACAGCCCTAACTCGCAACTGGCTTTCATCAACCAAATTTGATGGTAAAGGTTTTCGTATAATACCCAGTACAGATGGCACAATTTCTAGCGTTGTTTATGGCATAGCACGCGATGTTGATTATTTTGTAGCGGGTGACTTACCTACCTTATTACCTGAAGGCCAGTATCAGCTTAGTGAATTACCAGTCGACTTATCTAGTTCTGATGCAGAAAAGCTCACTCTAGATTTTGCCATTACCTGGGGCTTAGCTAGCTACTCCTATGATCGCTATAAAAAAGAGTCTAAAACCCTACCTGTACTAGCTTTATCAAGCCAAAAGTTAATTGATGATGCACTAAAAGTTTTCACCTCCATTTCGCTAGTAAGGGATATGATCAACTGCCCTGCTAGTGATTTAATGCCTCAAGATATTTCAAAGATCGTTGATGGTTTAGCGCAAGATTATTCAGGTATACAGGTTAAGCACATCGTAGGTGATGAACTACTAAAGCAAAACTTCCCAACTATTCATGCTGTCGGTAGAGCAAGTATTCATGAACCGCGTCTTATCGACTTCACTTGGGGTGATCCTGCACATCCTAAAGTCACCTTGGTTGGTAAAGGTGTTTGCTTCGATAGTGGCGGTCTTGATCTGAAACCAGCCTCTGCGATGCGTAACATGAAAAAGGATATGGGCGGCTCCGCGCACGTTCTTGGTCTAGCCAGCTTAATTATTCAGCACAACTTGCCTGTTCGCCTTCGAGTTTTAATTCCTGCGGTCGAAAATGCAGTTTCTTCTAATGCCTTTAGACCAGGCGATGTCCTAACCACACGACAGGGTATAACAGTTGAAATAGATAACACCGATGCCGAAGGCCGTCTTGTTCTCTGCGATGCCTTGACTGAAGCAGATAGCGAATCGCCTGAAATCATTATTGATTTCGCGACACTTACCGGTGCATGCCGTGTTGCCTTGGGTACTGAGTTACCGGGTTTCTTCTCGAATAATGATGAAGTAGCCGTCAATTTAAATGCAGGCAGTGTGAGAGCAAAAGACCCTATTTGGCGTCTTCCATTATTCAAGCCCTATCAAGCCATGCTAAACAGCAATATCGCAGACACCGTCAATTCAGCAGACACACCATTTGGTGGCGCGATTACCGCTGCTTTATATCTGGAAATGTTTGTCTCAAAAGAAACGCCTTGGGTACACTTTGATGTGATGGCGTGGAACAATAGAAAGCTTCCAGGAAGATCTATTGGCGGTGAGGCATTTGGTATTCGTGCAGTGTTTGATTACTTACAGGCTAAGTATTCTGCTTAGAGTCTTTTGACTTATTTAGCAGCCCTTCGACAAGTTCAGGGAGCGGAAAAAACTACTGCTCGTTGAGCTTGTCGAAATAGTCTGATAATAAACTACTTACTTAACCAGTCATGGTGGAAAAACTCCCCCTTCGGTTTATCAATTCGCTCAAAAGTATGCGCACCAAAATAGTCTCTTTGTGCTTGTATCATATTTGCAGGTAAACGCGCGGTGGTATATGCATCCAAGAAGGTTAAAGCAGATACTGTACACGGCATAGGTAAGCCTATCTCAATGCTTTTCGCAGCCAGTTTTCGCCAACTTGGAATAGCGTTTTCTAGCAATGCTTTAAAATAATCATCCAAACCTAAAAAAGTCAATTCTGGGTCTTTATTAAAGGCATCCGCGATATTTTGTAAAAAGCGGCTTTGGATAATACAGCCGCCACGCCAAAGCAAAGCAACGTTCGCCAAATTAAGTTTCCAGCCATACTCATAAGATGCTTCACGCATTAGCATAAATCCTTGCGCATAAGACATCACTTTAGATGCCAATAAAGATAAACGTAAGAGCTCAATCCAAGTCTGTTTATCTTCATCAATAGCCACGTCAGTACGTTGGTATACTGATGCAGCCAGAATTCGCTGTTGTTTTAATGCTGAGACACAACGAGCGAAAACAGATTCAGTGATGAGATTTAAGGGAATACCTAAATTCAGCGAATGAATGCTTGTCCATTTACCTGTACCTTTTTGACCAGCAGAATCAAGTATTGTATCAAGCACATAGTTATCATTTTCATCTTTAGCCTTTAAAATATCGGCAGTAATTTTGATCAGATAAGAATCGAGCTCTGTCTTATCCCAGTCTGAAAATACCTGATGCATATCTTCATTACTCATACCCAAACAAGATTGCATGAAATGGTAGGCTTCGCTAATCAACTGCATATCACCATATTCAATTCCATTATGTACCATCTTCACAAAGTGACCCGCACCTCCTTCGCCAACCCAATCGCAACATGGCTCGCCTGAATCTGTTTTGGCGCTGATACTTTGTAGAATAGCTTTAACCGAAGCCCATGCCGCATGATTGCCTCCAGGCATAATAGAAGGACCATGACGCGCACCTTCTTCACCTCCTGAAATACCACACCCCAAAAAGAAAATATCCTTTAAGGCTAATTCATCAACTCTTCTTGAGGTATCGGTAAAGTTAGAATTACCACCATCAATGATGACATCTCCAGGGGCGAGCAAAGGGACGAGCTGATCAATTAACGCATCGACAGGCTCACCCGCCTTCACCATTAAAAGTATTTTACGGGGTCTTTCTAGACCATCTACTAAAGATTCTAAGGAGTAGGCTCCCTTAATGCTTGTGCCCAAAGCTTTAGTCGCCAAGAAGTCTTTTGTTTTATCTGGGCTTCGATTATAGGCAATCACTTGAAAGCCCTTATCATCCATATTAAGAATTAAATTTTGCCCCATTACGGCCAAACCTATCACTGCGATATCTGCTTTCACTATCGGCTTCCTTTTTTGTATTTATAGATAAGTTAACTGACTAATAAACTGCTTGCTTGTCGGTCTAATAGATATTCTGTAGCACCCGACTCAGCTCGAACCAAATAAGCTGGGTAGGAATTAAAATCACCTGTTTCATAAATAACTTCAGAGACAACCGTTGCCTTAGATCTGCCAGTTACCAAATAAGAGATCCGTTTAGCTGCGCGAAAAGTGCTGGAACTCAAGCTGACCCTATATTCACTGGTATTTGGTTTTAGAATTAATAAGGTTAAATCCTCTGAATCTAAATCTACTGTGTTCGGAAATAAAGATGCTGTGTGACCATCTTCACCAATACCTAGTAATACCCAATCAAATTCAGGAAGATTTCCATTATTA
>CAXBKC010000427.1:0-3721 GCA_963975615.1 uncultured Oleiphilus sp. | reverse complement strand
CAAAAGAAGAGCAAAACTGGCAGCCAATAAACGCTGTGGCGTTAAATCCAGAGCAACATAAAGAAGCTGCTTAACAATTTAGGCGACAACTGTCTTGAAAAACGCCGTTAACCGCATAAGGTAATGCTCTGCTAATTCTGGTCTAGAAAAATTCCAATCACTCATTGTTACCTCTAATTACACGCAATTATCTAACTCATGTATAATTATACGCAAGACAGGTAAATATGTGTAATTTGATTTACGTGTTTATTCCTGTTCAATTAATTATTGTCTGAAGGCGAAGGTGACAAATGATATTCTCACTATCGCTTCCCACCTTGGAATAGTGGTTCGCCCATCAAGACTTACATGCACATCGAAAACCCCAAAATTCCATTTAGGATGAATAGGTTAGGCCTATCCTACCACCCTTGAATCTTTATAATTTACTGATTTCGTTGATCTTTTTTGTAACCCATACACATTTGAGACTGAAAGCAGTCAACAACACCGAATTTGAGACCGACTTGTCTGAGGTTCAAAGAGGAATAGTCTTCTGCAATAAAATCAGGTTTTGATAACAAATTAGGATCTACAAGCAATTCTGAATACTGGTCCACGAGTTGCGAAGCAGTGGCCCATTGTGGGTGGAATATGCAATTAAGAGTGGCTCCTAACGTCTGGTTTTCTTGTCCTCCCGTTGGGCTATCTGTTTAAGGGGTTGTGCCATACAAAAAGTAATTTAACAATAACTAAATTAGAGTATCACCGGCACGGTTCTGTCCTGTCCAAAAGTGAGTTTGCCAAGCTATAAAGTTGAGAGTGTTTTTCACTGACCACTAGAGTTCTTTCCTGTCTCTATAGGAAGTCAAATGAGTCTAAATGTAGACTTCACCAATGACATCTACAACTTAATGACCAAAGAAAATTATTGATTATTAAATCCATGAAAAACGAAAAACATGTATTCAAAAAGAATAAATCAATGACTTACGCTATGTTTTTCGTTTTCACATGGATCTAATCTCGAATTATTTCGCAACTTATAGAATAACTATTAACTCTTAATAAATATTGGAATTTACATTCGCTCTAACTTAAGCATTCCCACCCAATTCAGTCCCTTTTATGTACTCGATAAACGCCTTTGCATGCCCACCTTCGCAAACAGATAGGGCTGTGATATTACCGAATGCGGGTATTGGTTTATTGTTAAACCAAAATATGACCTTGTCAGGCTCCTCTGCCCAACTGAGCAATACAGGGAAGAGATAAGCTTGTTCTTCAATTGTAAAAAAACACTCTAGATTCTCTTTTAGTTGTTCATAAGAAGCTTGTATATAAGTCATCAGTTATGCCCTTAATGGTTAAATAAAATCCTAGGTAAGCCTATGTTTTTGATGGTATTTATTCAATTTAAAACTAGTGGGACACTTGACTTTCAGGTTTTTACATCAAACGTCTAAGCATTTTGAAGGTAAGAATATTTATGTACAAGAATTGTGTCTGAATTTATATGGTTAAGTGTCTGGCAGATAATGAGTTTAATATCAGATTATTTTAAAGCATTCTTGTTGAACCATTTCAAATTCTGGTTTTGGAATATGGATAACCTCGTCGTCACTACCGTTCAATATAACATTAAAAATCTCCCGTACATTGAGTTGAAACGGCTCAAGTATCTGTTCGATGCTCAGTTATCTAAAGACTTAGTTGGTAAAACAATTGCTGAACGAGAAAATTGAACGGTGTCTGCTTCATTAGTAATGAAGCAGGAGCGTATAGCAATCTTAAAACAACTAAGTGTCAGTGATGTTTGGGGGACTGGACGGCGTATTAGCAAGAAACTAGAGCTAATGAATATTCATTCGGCATTTCAATTAGCCTCTATGCCGCCTATTTTGGCAAGAAAGCAGTTTAGTATTGAGATTGAACGTACGGTTCGTGAGCTCAACGGACAAGCGTGTAAAGTATTGGATGAAGAAAGGGCAGATAAAAAGCAGATCTTCTCAACCAGAAGCGTTGGAGAGCACATAACTGATTATGAATCGCTATTACAAGCATTGGGTAAACATGTCTGTATTGCAGCAGCTAACAGCACGCAAACAAGTCTCAAACTTCAAAACCATGCTGGTTTTTGCCAGTAACTCACAGCATTATGAGCGTCCTGTCAGCTATAAAGTTGTAGTGCATTTCCCCAGCCCGACGAGTTGTACTGTCGATCTCACTAAAGGAATGAGTGGTGCCGCAGTTCAGTTATTACGTGACGGTGTGCGTTATTATCTAATCGGTATTGGAGTTATCGATTTAGTCAGTGATAAGCGCAACCAGCTCGATTTATTTAACCCTCCTACTGCAAATCCTCTACGGATGCTTTCCTTAGACAACATTAATCAACGTTATGGCCGTGATACCTTATTTTTAGCAGCACAAGGAGTTGAGCATAATTGGGCCATGCTCCGTGATTCCCCTACCCCTCAGTACACGACTAGTTGGGGCTGTTTACCTAATATTAAGTGCTAAAAATTTTAGTTAAGTGGCAGGATAATATTCTTAATTTTTGCGCTGTTGATTGTTGGCTGAAGCTAAAATCGTTATATGTAACGGTTTCATGAAAGAAGGTATGGCGACTAAAAATGATTAAATTTAAAGATCGACAGCTTGCTTTAAATGATCAAGCCCAAAAGTGAAAGATCAATCAAACTATTTTGATCATAAGCTCTAAAACTGCATGACTTAACCTGTTAAACGCAGCCAGCTACCTAGGCCTTAATACTAAAAATCATGAGTTGCTCTCTTCGAAGAATACCAATGATGAGTGGTATTTCTCGAAGACTGAGTGCGTGAGATAGTAGTGGAAGACACTTCGAAAAGTTTTATTGGCTATCGAGTTGAGGTAACTTCCAGATGTACCGGCCTTTCATTTTGTACCTATCAACCCAAGTATTGTCTTGCTGCCAGAAGATTCTCCGTTTGATACGACTTCCGCTGACGGTATATCAAGGCTGAATTATGCAATTGTCACTGATAGCAGATCAGCCTATTGGTGCCATGATATAAATCGGCTGATCAAACTCCCCGCTTAAATCAGGGGTTCTACACCGGAACCCCAGAAAATTCCGTCACTAAAGCTAATGACCATATGATTTGTATGATATTGAATAAATTACGGGTCATGTGACAGTTTTTAACGTCAAAATCGTCGTTTATGCTTTGTCACTAAATCGGTCGTTTACGTGACATCTCCTCTGATTGCTAGGTCGGTGTTTTTCAAGACAGTTGTCGCCTAAATTGCTAAAATCTTCCTATGAGCCTCCTTAAAATTGGCCGACCTCTCTTTCTATTGGTTATTATCTGAAAGATTGAACATAAAGCTAATTTGTATTCAAAATTAAATTGAGAAGCATTTGTTAGGAAAAAATGCTGGTGTTTGATTGCTAAAGTGGCAGTATTCATTTGAGTATCGTATTGTTAAGTAATACCACAACCGATAGCATGATCTGTAATATTTCAGAATCAGTAGGTGTACCATGCTAGAAATCTCGAGTAACGTAATCATAGGCGATTGGGAAGTTGAACTTAACGCAATAAGATCAGCTGGAAATGGAGGGCAAAATGTTAATAAAGTAGCAACAGCTATCCACCTGAGATTTGATATTAATCGTTCATCTTTACCAGCGATTTATAAAGAAAAAATTCTTAAGCTATCTGATAGTCGCATTTCCTCAGATGGTGTAAT